>JAGWQH010000072.1 GCA_028870115.1 Candidatus Methylomirabilota bacterium | reverse complement strand
TGACGACCCGTGCTATCTCACGGTCTCACCGGACCAAGACTGACGCGGTCTGTCACGTCCGGATGTGTTAGATCCTCGACCACGACTCTATACCTGTTCATGACGCTACTGTAAAGATACAAGACTGAAGACTGAAGGCTTTTAGGGATAGAAATCGAAAAGGCCTCGAATGGCTCGATTCATGCCTTGCGTAACGATTGATATGCTTCAGCCTGCGGTCTTCAGCCTAAACCCCTGGAAGACTCACAAGCGTTTGAGAGTGGTGATCCGGCGCTTGGCTTGTTTCGATGGGCGTCGAGCGGGACCTTTCAGCCTTCGAGGCTCTGGAGATTCGAAGCCTGAGTCGTCATCTTCGTCATCTTTTTGAAACTCGCCCCCATCCCCTTCTCGAAGCGCGCGATCCAGGCGCTCGTGAAACACTTCGGCAGAGAGGACCAAGGCGCCGGTTCGCGCGACGTCATCGGCTAACGCTCGATCTGAGGTGACCGCGACCGCTCCTGATGGAGCCTTCTCAACAAATCGCAGGATGGCCTGGTCGGCCCGCTCTCCGCGGCGCGTGAAGACCACCTGCAGGCCGGCGGTGAGGCTCACCTGCTCCCGGAGTCCGCCCCGTTCCCACCCGTCGAAAACTACAGTGATCCGGTGACCCTTGAGGCGTCGGTAGGCGGCTAATGTTGCCAGGAGCGCGTTCCGACCCTCTTCCAGATCGCGGCGATCAAGGGGGGAAAGCCGAGGGGAGCGACGGATCAGATTATAGCCATCAATCACAATCCACATGGACAGGACCTAGCGTTCCGCCACACTCCTGGCGACAGAGCGAACGACATGAAGCAGGGTGGAAACCGCGACGGCCGGATCGTCAGCCGCCATAACGGTAGAGATTACAGCTACCCCATCGGCTCCAGCCGCCATCATGGAAGCCGCATTCAAGGTAGTGATTCCTCCAATGCCCAAGATTGGCAGTCGGACCTGCTGTCTTACCTCCGTTAGCTGCGCCAGACCGACGGGCGCTCCGTATGCTACCTTGGACGGCGTCGGGAACAGCGGACCGAATACGATGAAATCGCCCCCCCCTTTTTCAGCCTCGATCGCCTCTTCGAGAGAGTGACAGGACACACCGATCAGTCGCGCCGGTCCCAGTAAGGCCCGCGTCTCGGCAGGCGGAAGGCTTGTTCTGGAAAGGTGAACGCCGTCGACCGGTAAGGCCAACGCCAGATCGACTCGATCATTAATGAGGAGGCAGGCGCCTCGCCCGTGCACAACAGGAAGGAGCCGCTCAACCAGTTCATAGAGGTCCCGCGTCGAGAGATCCTTCTCGCGAAGCTGAATGGCTTTCGCCCCACCGGCGAGCACGGCATCGACGACCATCTCAAGGGGCCGACCCTTCGTCAGGGAGCGATCTGTCACAACGTACAGACCCCACGAAGAAGGAGGCTGAAGGCTGAAGGCTGAAGGCTCGGTGAAATACAATGTCTGAGGGTTCACAGACCGCGCACCTCTTTGAAGCCGACAGAAAGACGCGTTGTATGGAAACTCTGAACTGCTTTACTCGATCATGCCTTCCAGCGGGCTCGAGGCGCTGGCGTACAGCTTCTTCGGTATCCGTCCGGCCAGGTAGGCCAATCGCCCGGCGATCATTGCGTACCGCATCGCTGTCGCCATCGCGACCGGATCTTTGGCGCAGGCAATCGCCGTGTTCATCAGAACGCCATCGCATCCCAGCTCCATAGCGATAGCAGCATCCGAGGCCGTACCGACGCCCGCGTCAACAATGATCGGAACCCGCGCCGCCTCGAGGATGATTCTGATGTTGTGCGGGTTTCGTATCCCAAGGCCGGAACCGATCGGGGCGGCAAGCGGCATCACGACGGCGGCGCCTGCATCCTCCAGCTTTTTCGCCATGATGGGATCGTCGTTGGTGTAGGGCAAGACCACGAAACCCTTTTTGACCAACGCTCTGGTAGCCTTCAACAGCTCCTCGTTGTCCGGGAAGAGGGTCCGCTGATCGCCAATCACCTCCAGTTTGACCATATTCGAAAGACCGACCTCTCGGGCCAGCATCGCCGTTTTGATCGCCTCCTCCGCTGTGTAACAGCCGGCGGTGTTAGGCAGGAGCGCGTACTTCCCGGTATCGATATAGTCCAGAAGCGACTCCTGGGTGCGATCCAGGTTCACCCTTCTGACCGCTACCGTCACCATCTCGGCACCCGAAGCCTCGTGCGCCTGCTGCATCGTTCGATAGTCCGGGAACTTGCCCGTCCCGACGATCAGCCGCGACCGAAACTCCCTGCCGGAAAATTTAAGGGTGTCGCCGCTCTCCATCACATTCCGCGCCAACGTTGTCTCGCTCCTCATGACGCCCCGCCGGCCATAAAGGTGATAATCTCCAGTGCGTCCCCAGCCTGCAGCGGAGTGCGTTCATGCAGTTCGCGCTTGATGATCCGCTCATTGAGCTGGACCGCAACCCTGAGCGGGTTAACCTGTAACTCCTCGAGCAGTGCGGTGATTGTGGCGCCATCTGTTACTGTACGCTTCTTCCCATTGATAGTGAGTTCCACGTCGAGTGCCCTTTCACTACCCTCCAAGCTCTCGGACGTTTCCGCCTCGCCTGTCTGCTGTCGCACAGGCCGGCCGGGTCAACAGGCGGCGGATCACGTCCGCCGTGCCACGGGTCATATGATACTGATCCAGGCTGTCGGGATCTACCCAGCGAGCGTCTTCCAGCTCTTCCGAGACGGCAAGCTCGCCCTGCAGCCATCTGGCCTGGTAGTCGAGGATAACGTAGTGATACTGCAGGCGACCCTCGGCGTCCGGGATCATCCGCTCCACAGCCTCGGCGGTCTCCATCACGGCTACTTCTATCCCGCACTCCTCGCGAAGTTCCCGAACGACCGCCGCCCGCAGCGTCTCGCCGAGGTGAACGACGCCGCCGGGGAGACTCCAGAGGCCGCGTCCCGGCTCTCTGCCCCGCAACACCAGCAGTACCTTTCCGTCCCTCACGACCACCGCTCCGACCGCAAGGACGGGTCGATCCGGGTATATCCGGTCAGCGCTCACCGTTACGCCCGCTTACTATTGACGTTACCCCACGCATGACGACTTGTCAACGGGGGGGGAACTGAATGCCGGCGCGCGCTTCTCGACAAAGGCCTTCACCCCTTCATGAAAGTCCGCAGTCTGGCTGCTGAGGGCGATGAGCTGAGCCTCATTCTCCATCTGGGTTTCCAGGGTTGCCTGGTCGCTCATGGACAGGAGTCGCTTGGCCCGCCCGAGGGCAAGCGTTGAGCCACCAGCCAACTCGTCCGCCAAGGCGTGTACAGCAGCAAAGAACTCAGCATCCGGCACTACTCGGTTGACCAGTCCCCATTCTTTCGCCTCGTCTGCCGTCAGAACCCGGTTGGTGAAGGTCAACTCCAACGCCCGTCGCAACCCCACCAATCGAGGAAGAAAGTAACTCGACCCGGCATCAGGGGGTAGCCCGAGCTTCGTATAGGCCATGGTGAATCGGGCGGACTCAGCCGCCACCGCCAGATCGCAGGCCATGGCCAAGCCCATCCCGGCGCCGGCGGCTACCCCACCCACCCCGGCGATGACCGGCTTCGACATCCGACAGATGCACGAGATCACGCTGTGGAGAGGCGCCAACAGCCGTTTCACATGCTGGGCAAGGGCATCGGTATGTTCGTTGAGCTCCCTGACATCTCCGCCAACGCAAAAGGCCGGGCCGGCGCCTATCAGCACTACTGCGCGAACTGCTCGGTCGTCATGACAGGCGAGAACCGCCTCCAGTAGCTCCTCCACCAACTGTTGGTTCAGGGCATTATACCGATCGGGACGGTTCAGGATAATGGTAGCTACCGGGCCATTTACCGTGTGAATCAGTACCTTATCGCCCATGCTCCATTACCGTGACTGAACGATCAGGAAAAACGCCGCAGCCGTACCGATGATGAAGGTCGAGACCCATGAGACATCGATGAGGGCGTCCGGCCAGTGGCTCAGAATGGCGACACTGTCGATTGCCCCGACAGCCACCCCGAACGGCTCCTGCCATCTCAACATTAGGTCTCCCTCTCGGAGGGCTCGAACCAGGTTGAAGTAAGGGATAAGACCGGGAAACAGGACACATACGAGAAGGACGATGATGAACCAACCCCAGTTGCCTCGAATGGCATGATTGTACAGGAGAACCAGGTTGAACCCGGCCACGCTACAAAAGATCAGGCCGACCAAGTGCTCGACCCGAAACCGCTCGTCTTTACGGGGTTGCTCCTTCATGCGGAATCTTCCCCTCAAGCGACAGGTGCTTCAGACGGCATACGCACAAACGGGATCACTGGGAGTCTCTCAACGGCCCTCCGGAGTGGTAGACCGGGTCATATGCCGCCACACCGGTCCTGTTACCTATGTGGCCTCCGCGAAACTGGTAACAATGTACGTCCCGCTCTTCGGGTCCCGCTTCAACTCGATAATATTGTGTTTGGCGGCGTCCTCCAACAGCTTGGAAAAGGTGCTGTACCCGTAATACCCTTCGTTAAAAGAGGGCCGCTTGCGAATCATCGTCTGCTTGACCATTGAGCCCCAAAGCACCTCTTTGTTCTCCCGCAGAAGGGCCTGGATGGAGTCTCCCAGGAGTTCGAACACCTCCACCTTCTTCTCGGGCAATCCGGTGATGACGGGCGGCTTTTTGGGAGGGCGAATCAGGTCTTCGTAGTAGATGAATTCATCACAGTTGTCCACCAACAGCTCCGACACCGAATTCTTGACGCCGAGACCGATAACCTCCTTGTTGTTCTCCCGCAGCTTGGAGACCAGAGGTGAAAAATCGCTGTCGCCCGAGACAATGACAAAGGTGTCAAGATGCTCCTTGGAATAGGCCATATCCATCGCATCCACTGCCAGCCGGATGTCGGCGCTGTTTTTGCCGCTGATTCGCTTCTGCGGGATGTCGATCAACTCAATAGCCGCCTCGTGAAGGGCCCGTTTATACTCGGCGTAGCGTCCCCAATCGGCATAGGCTCGCTTCACCAGGATCTTTCCCT
>JAGWQH010000071.1 GCA_028870115.1 Candidatus Methylomirabilota bacterium | reverse complement strand
TTTTCGGTCATCACGCTGTTGGCCGCCGGGCTGGCTTGGGGCTCTGACTGGTACATGAACCGCGGAAAATGATATACAAAAGAACCGGAAAAGGACTGCTCCCTCTCGAAGCTCATCGCCGATATTCGGACGGCCACTTCGCAGTATCAGGACCTGGAGCAGGCCTAGGAGCCTGTCGAAGAAATAGCGTTGCGACTCACGTGACAGCAGAAGGCGTCGGGTCCCGACCGACTGTGGGAGCACACCAGCGATCATGGAGCGCGAACTGCCTCGGTCGCGAAGCGCCCCTGGCCGTGCCCGTTACGCCTGCTGGGGGGGGTCCACCTCGCCTGAAACAACTTCAGCAGGTTGTGCGTCAGACAGATCAGTCGCCACTCCGCCCGAACCTTGCCGATCCCTCGGAACGCAAAGCGCCGGAAGCCCCGCCCGGCCTTGATCTGGCCGAAGACGGGTTCGACGATCGCCTTACGCAGGGCGTAGATCGCCTGTCCGGCAACGGTCTGCAGTTTGTGCCGCATCTGCGCGATGACCGGCGCATCGGGCGGCGGGGGGTCGCTGTCGGACGGGGACCGTCCGCCATGTTTCTGTCGATCCGGAGGCACGTACAGGTCGATGGCTTGCAGGACCGGATCCGTCACCTGTGGGGCGCTGAAGTACCCCGCATCCGCCGACACCTGCGCCGGCTTCCGATTGAGATTGGCCTCCACAGACTGCAGCATCGGCACCAGTTGCGCTTTATCGTTGGCCTGCTGGGTGACGGCGGCCGCCACAATGATCTGCGCCTGACTGTCCACGGCCGCCTGGGCGTTGTAGGCCTGGACGAAACTCTTCGTCGCCCCATCCTTCATGATCCGAGACTCAGGGTCGGTGAAGTTGCGTTGGGCCTTCGGTCTCGGGGTAGCGGTGGTCGGGTCAGGGACCGTGGGGGGCCGTCCTGTGGGGGTCCGGCCGGTCTCGCGTGCCCGCTGCGCTCGCTCGGTCAGCTTCGCCTGCGCGGCGGCCGCGGCCTGGACGGCTTGCGCGGTCGCCTCCGCCTCCAGCGCGGCCTTGGCCTCCCGGATCTTGGCGAGCCGACTCTCGCGGCGGGCCAGCTCGGCGGGCAACGTGTCGCCGCAACGGCCCGTCCCCTGCTGGGCGTCCTCCGCCGCGTCGACGGCCGCAGCCTGGGCGAGGAGGGCTGCGACCTCCTGTTCAAGTTTCTGCTCGGTCTCGCCCATCCGGCTGTAGCTCATCGCCTTGTGCTTGGAGGCATTGGCCAGGACCTTGGTCCCGTCCAGTGCTACGTGCCCCAAGCGCACCAGCCCGGCCCGCTGGCAGAGCTGGAGCACCTGGGCGAACAGCCCCGCGAGGGCGGCCAGGTGGCGCTGCCGAAAGGCGGCCAGGCTGTCGTGATCGGGATGCTGGTTGGCCGCCAGGATCCGGTAGGGGATCTCCTCGTGGGTCGCGCGCTCGATCTGGCGCGAGGATGGCTTCCCCATGCAGTAGGCGTACACCAGCAGCTTTACCATCATCGCCGGGTGGTACGGCGGCTGCCCGCGCCCGTCGCCCTCGTCGTAGGCGGCGACGATCGACGTCAGATCGAGCACATCCACCACATCGCTGATGAACAGCACCAGGTGGCCTTCGGGAAGCCAGTCACGCAGGGCCGGGGGCAACAGGAACAGCTGGTCGGGGTTGTACGGCTTGAATGTTTTCATGGGACCAGTATAGCGCGGACGGCCCGCGTGTCCAGTACGCATACTGTGTGCCGTGCGCTTTTTTCTCCGACAGGCTCCTAGGGTATTGGTAATAAGTAAGGGATTATGCGAGTACAATCGCGACGGGTTGCGGTGATTACCGGCGGCACCAAGGGGATCGGCAAGGCGATCGCCTACCGCCTCGCCCAGGATGGGTGCGACGTCGTCCTGAATTATCATGGCGACGACGGAGCAGCCCAATCGGCCCTCCGGGAGTTCGAGGGGCTCCCTGTGAAGGCGGTGACTGTGAAAGCGGATGTCTCTGCCTCCGCCG
>JAGWQH010000070.1 GCA_028870115.1 Candidatus Methylomirabilota bacterium | reverse complement strand
CAGACGGTTCGCTGTCAGGAGACCTCATTCGATCTCAGACACCACCTGGATCTAACGCCGGATGACCTGATCTTCTTCATCCCCTCAGGGATCCGGCGCGTAAAAAATGTGACCTTCTGTCTGAAGCCACTTGACTCGCTCAGAATACGGTATCCGCAGGTCAAAGCCGTCTTTGTGGGACCGGTCATCGAAGCGGCGGAGGGAGCCCGATTGTGGGAAGCTCTGCGAGACTACCCTTGGGCCTTCTACCTGGGACCGGTTCCCCATGAGCAGATCTGTGCCATGCTCACATCCGTAGATGTAGTGATCAACTCGTCGCTCTCCGAAGGCGGCATGGCCAACAGCATCCTGGAGGCGATGAGTCGCGGGCGAGCCGTCCTGGCCTCTGACATTGAGGGGAACCGATCGGTGGTGCGTGATGGAATCGATGGGTTGCTCTTTGCGTCGGAGACGGAGTTCGCCGACAAGGCTGAGCGGCTGATCAGGGAACCCGGTCTCCGTCACGAACTGGGAAGGAACGGACAGGAGAAGATCGAGCGGGAGTTCTCCGGAGAACGAGAAATTCACGACTATCTTCGACTGTATCAGGAGGCGATCGGGACCGGGTCGCGCAGTTCATAGAGGACGCATCATGGATCTCCACGTTCTCGAACTGTTCTGCAGAATCGTCGAATCGGGAAGCTTCTCGAAGGCGGCCGACACGATGTACCTGACCCAGCCTACGGTCAGCGGCCACATCAAGAAGTTGGAGAAGGATGTGGGGATCCGGCTGCTCGATCGCCTCGGACACCGGGCTACCCCAACAAAGGGTGGAAACCTGCTGTATCGCTATGCCAAGCGAATCCTGGCGCTCCGGCAGGAAGCCCAACAAGCCCTCGACGAGTTCAAGGGAGGGCTGAAGGGAGAACTGATACTTGGCGCCAGCAGCATCCCCGGCGGCTATCTGCTGCCGCCCCTGATCGGACCGTTCAGGACCCGCTATCCGGACATCTCGGTTGTCCTCAAGGTCTCGTACTCAAAAGAGATTATCGAGGCGGTGATCGAGGGCGCGTATGAGGTGGGCGCCGTGGGCGCACAATTCGACGATGGCAGGCTCGACTACCGGACATTTGCCGAAGATGAGATGGTCCTGATCGTGGCGCCCACGCACCCCTGGGCATTCCGGAAGAGCGTGAGGGCAAAGGAACTGCTGGGTCAGCCGTTTCT
>JAGWQH010000069.1 GCA_028870115.1 Candidatus Methylomirabilota bacterium | reverse complement strand
TCTACGCGCTCAAGAGCCTCGGCGTAGAATGGGTGCTCTCGGTCAGCGCGGTGGGCAGCCTGCGCGAGGAGCTGCCGCCGCTCGATCTGGTGATCCCCGACCAGGTGATCGATCGTACCAAGCATCGGGTGGACACGTTCTTCGGCGAAGGTGTGGTGGCCCACGTAGCCTTCGCGGAGCCGTTCTGCCCGCACCTGAGCGGGATCACCGCAGACGCCGCCCGGCAGCTTGTGGGTGTGCGCACGCATCGCGGCGGCACCTACATCTGCATCGAGGGGCCGCAGTTCTCGACCAGGGCCGAGTCGCGGATCTATCGAAGTTGGGGAGTGGATGTCATCGGAATGACCAATCTGCAAGAGGCGAAGCTCTGTCGTGAGGCCGAGATCTGCTATGCGACGCTGGCCCTGGTGACCGATTATGATGTCTGGCATGAGACAGAGCAGGATGTGTCGGTGGAGGCGGTGGTGGCGATCCTGAAGCAAAACGCCGAAACCGCCAAGGCCATCATCAAGGCGACGGTGTCGTCATTTCCGACCGACAGGGAAGGCTGCTCGTGCGGGAGCGCGATGCGGGATGCGGTCATCACGGCTCACGACGCCATCCCGACCGATGTTCGGGAGCGGCTGCGGCCGATCATTGGGAAGTATGTCAAGCAGTAGAAGCGTTCAGCTGTCAGCTTTCAGCAAACACACTGAGGACGACAAACAGGCTTTATTGTCCAAGGAAGGGCGTTTCAGTAATGCCCTGTTTTATTCCTGCATTGCTGATAGCTGATTGCTGACGGCTAATCGCTGGGGAGTGTCCATGAGCAGCATCCTTGTTGTGGGATCGGTTGCGCTTGATTCGGTTCGCACGCCATTCGGTAACGCAAAAGAGGCGCTGGGCGGATCGGCTACCTACTTCTCGGTAGCGGCCAGCTTCTTCGCCGACGTTCGAGTTGTGGCAGTGGTGGGGGAGGACTTTCCTGAAGAGCACCTGGCGTTTCTCAAGAGCCGGTCGATTGATCTTGCAGGACTGGTGCGGGTTCCAGGGCGCACCTTCCGATGGACCGGAGAGTATGGGTTTGATCTGAACGAGGCGAAGACGCT
>JAGWQH010000068.1 GCA_028870115.1 Candidatus Methylomirabilota bacterium | reverse complement strand
TCCGTTCCTTTGGGAGCTTGGGCATGCGGCCTTTTTTTATGATGTCTTTCTCCTGCGCGCCCTCGGCTCCAGCACGTTCCTTCTGGAAGGGGCAGAGAATTTCTACGACTCGTTCAAGGTAGACCACTGTGACCGCTGGGGCCTGCCGTTGCCTTCGAGGAAGAACACCCTTGATTATAAGAACAGGGTGCTGGAGTCGGCCCTGAAGCATCTGGATTCCGGCCAGCCCGGCGCTGAGGAGACCTACCTATATCTGCTCTCCGTATTGCATGAAGACATGCACGGGGAGGCGTTTACCTACATGAGACAAACCCTGGAATACCCTGCTCCGATGCTCAGCATCACCAAGGATGGGTCGATCACACGCGAGATTGGTGGCGGTCCCTGGCCCGGAGACGTCGAGATCCCTGGAGAGGTATTTCAGTTGGGCGCCACGCCTGATCTAGCCTTCGTATTCGACAACGAAAAATGGGCGCATCCGGTACACATCGCCCCATTCAGGATCGCCAGGGCGCCTGTGACCAACAGCGAATTCGCTGAGTTCGTGAGCGATCGGGGCTACTTACGGCGCGAATTATGGAGCCCCCAGGGGTGGGTCTGGCACACCAAGACAGGTGCGCAACAGCCGGTCTATTGGCAACGTGGACAGAACGGCTGGCTGCGCAGGCATTTCGACCGGCTTGTTCCACTCGAAGCGTATGCCCCCGTCATCCACGTGAGCTGGTACGAGGCGGAAGCCTACTGTCAGTGGGCGAGCAGACGACTTCCCACCGAAGCGGAGTGGGAGATGGCCGCCAGCGCCGAGCCTACACCGGATGGAACGGGGATCACCGGTCGCAAGCGACGGTACCCCTGGGGCAATGAGCCCCCGACACCTGAGCACGCCAATCTGGATTCACGGATGTTGGGCTGCGTGGACGTAGGGGCGTTTTCCGCGGGCGATAGCGCCTTTGGATGCCGCCAGATGATCGGCAATATCTGGGAGTGGACCGCCTCCCCCTTCTATCCCTTCCCTGGATTTACGGTCGATTCCCCATATAGGGAATATTCAGCGCCCTGGTTCGGCTATCGCAAGGTCCTGAAAGGAGGAGCGTGGGCTACGCGCTCCCGCCTGGTCCGCAATACCTTTCGCAATTTTTTTCTACCGGATCGGCGGGATGTATTTGCAGGGTTTCGCACGTGCGCTCTATAAAGAGCTGCCCGAAGAAGGCAGGACCGAACAACGGGGGATGGGCTGCAGTATGGACTTCGCACTGACTCCAGACCACGAGGCCGTCCGCGACGCGACGCGCGAGTTCTGCCGCCGCGAGATCCTGCCGCACCTGCGCGACTGGGAGCGAGCCGAGCGGATCCCCGCCGACATTGTCCCTAAGATAGCCGCCCAGGGCTTGCTGGGTCTGTGCATCCCCCGCCGCTATGGCGGGTTAGGCTTGGATTACCTGAGCCTTGGCATCGTCAGTGAAGAGCTGGAGCGCGCCGATACCGCGTTTCGCGTCCTGATTGCAGTACACCTGGCGCTTAACTCGCTGGCCCTGTGTCAATGGGGCGATGAGGAACAAAAACAGCGCTATCTCATCCCGCAGGCGCGTGGCGAGAAGCTGGCGGCGTTCGCGTTGACCGAGCCGGACGCCGGAAGCGATGTGGCAGGCATCCGCGCGACCGCCCGGCGCGACGGCACACGCTACATCCTGAACGGTGAGAAGACCTGGATCAGCCTGGCCGACGTCGCCGATCATTTCCTGGTCTTTGCGTATACTGACCGTTCAGCCGGAGCGCGCGGCATCTCGGCGTTCATCGTCGAGCGCGGTTTTGACGGCGTGAGCAGTTCCAGTATCCACCACAAGTTGGGCGGGCGGATCGGCAACACCGGCAGCATCGTATTGCAAGAGGTGCGCGTGCCTGTTGAGAATCGGATCGGCGACGAAGGCGAAGGACTCAAAATCGCCCTGAGCGCCCTGGACAACGGCCGCTATACCGTAGCAGCCGGCGCGGTCGGTCTGATAGAGGCCTGTCTCGAGGCCAGCGTCGCGTACGCCGAGCAACGGCAAAGTTTCGGGCAACCTATCGGAAGGCACCAACTTATTCAGCAAAAGATCGCCCGCATGGTCGCGGGGCGCGACATCGGACGGCTGTTGTATTACCAGATCGGCTGGCTGAAGAATCGGGGGATGCGCTGTACGCGGGAGGTCAGCCTGGCCAAGTGGATCAACTGCGACAACGCCTTCCGGGCCGCCGACGACGCAGTCCAGATCCATGGAGCCTACGGCTACAGCGATGAGTTTCCGGTTGAACGCTACTTCCGCAACGCACGCGGGTCGCTGATCTATGAAGGCACGCAGGAGATCCACCGGTTGATACAGGCCGAATACGCGTTGGGCTATCGCACCGACAAGCCGCTCTCGCGACTCTTACCCCCTTATCCCTTTGCGGAGGACGCATAGTGGCCGGCGCCCTGGACGGCATTCGCGTTCTGGATCTGTCGCGGCATCTGGCTGGACCCTACTGCGGGATGATGCTGGGCGATCTGGGCGCGGAGGTCATCAAGATCGAACGCCCAGGCGTTGGTGATGAATCACGTCAGTGGGGGCCGCCGTTTTTTGGCGGGGAGTCGGCCTATTACCTGTGCTGCAACCGCAACAAGCAAAGCCTCACACTCAACCTCAAACATGAACGCGGCCTCGCCATTGCCCGCGAACTTGCCGGACGCAGCGATGTGGTCATCGAAAACTTTCGCGTCGGCGTCCTGGATCAACTCGGCTTGGGCTATGGAGATCTGAACGCCATTAACCCGCGCCTGGTGTACTGCTCCATTAGCGGCTTCGGGTACACCGGCCCCGACAGCGAGTTAGGGAGCTACGACTTTCTCATCCAGAGTCGCGGCGGCATGATGTCGATTACGGGCGAGCCCGGCGGCCCGCCCATGAAGGTCGGGGTCGCTATTGCGGATATCGCCGCCGGCCTGTTCGCCAGCAACGCGATCCTGTCGGCCCTGTTTGCCCGAGAGCGAACAGGCATCGGGCAGCATCTCGATATCGCGCTCTACGATTCGCAGATCGCATTACTGGCGAACGTGGCGAGCAACTACCTCTGTTCGGGCCAGGTGCCGGGCCGTTGGGGTAATGCGCACGGGAGCATCGTACCGTATGAAGCGTTTCAGGCAGCGGACGACTACCTGATCCTGGCCATCGGCAACGATGAGCAGTGGCAGCGATTCTGCGTCGCGGCGAGCGTCGCCGCATGGGCCACGGACCCGCGGTTCGCGGCCAATCCTGAGCGTGTAGCCAATCGAGAGGTTCTTGTCCCGCTGGTCCAGGATCTGCTCCGGGGCAAGACGGTCGCCGAGTGGCTGCAACTGTGTGCCGACGCTGATGTGCCGGCCGGACCGGTCAACACCATTGACAAAGTTTTCGCGGACCCGCAGGTGGATGCGCGAGGGATGCTCGTGCAGATGCCACACCCAACGTTAGGGACCGTGCGGCTAGCCGGCACACCCCTTAACCTCTCGGCGACACCGGCCCAGATGCGCCTGCCGCCCCCACTGCTGGGTGAGCACACCAACGCGATTCTCGCGCGTCTGCTTGCTTTGGATGATGCTGCTATTGCAGAGCTACGCCGGGATGGGGTCGTGTGAAAGAAGGCTCACCAACAAATGCCTAACCTACTACTCCATCCCCCGATGGGAGGCGTCCAACAACTCGACAGGGTGCATGACCCGGATCTGAAGCCCTCGCTCTCTCAGACCCTTCTCGATCTGGAGGGAGCAGCCGGGGTTGCCGCTTATCACTACCTGCGCCCCCGTCTCTTTGATCCGCTCGATCTTTCGATCCAGCAACTGCTGAGCCGGGTCGGGATGTAATAGATTGTAAATCCCGGCGCTCCCGCAGCAGAAGTCGGACTCTTTCAGCTCAACGAACCGAAGGCCGGGGATCGCCTTCAGAATCGTCCTCGGCTGCTGCCGAATCTTCTGACCGTGGGCGAGGTGGCAGGCATCGTGGTAGGTAACGATCAGGTTCAGCGGCCGGAGCTCGCCGCATAGCGGGGTCTCTGCCAGAAGTTCTGAGATGTCCCGCACCCGTGCGCTGAAGGTGTCAGCCTTTCCGGCATAGGCTGGGTCCGTCCGGAACAGCTCCCCGTATTCCTTCATGACCGAGCCGCATCCAGCTGCGTTGACGATGATATAATCCACGCCGGCCCGCTCGAAACAATCGATCACCTGTCTCGCCTTTATCTTTCCCTGTTCTCGCTCTCCCTCATGAACTAGAAGCGAGCCGCAGCACCCTTGATCCCTCGGTACGATCACCTCGTAGCCGTTGTCGCTCAAGACCCGGACCGTGGCGGCGTTCACGTGGGCGAAGAAGAACCGCTGGACGCAGCCGAGCAGGAGCCCCACCCGCCCACGCCTCTGACCTTTGGCTGGTGTAACCTCGGGTAGCTCACCCAGACGAGGGTCTACGATCTCGGGGAGAAGGGCCTCCATCCGACCCAAGCGACCTAAGCGACGCAAGAGCCCTGAACTCCGAATAAGCCGCTGCAGGCCGGATCGCTGATACAACCGAAGAAGGCTGGTCAGCGTCCGCAGGCGACCGAGATCGGTGAAGGTATGCAGCAGGAAATTGCGGAGACGCCGCTCGGCAGCAGGACGCTGATAACGCCGCTCAATCTGGCCTCTGGCCGCCTCCATGAGAAAGCCAAACTTCACGCCCGAAGGGCAGGCCGTCTCACAGGCCCGGCAGAGGAGGCAAAGGTCCATGTGTTTGGCGAAGTTGTCGGAGACGCCGATCTTTCCTTCGGAAGCAGTTCGGATGAGGTAGAGCCGTCCGCGCGGGCTATCCATCTCGTTGCCGAGGGCGAGGTAGGTGGGGCAGGTCGACAGACAGAACCCGCAGTGGATGCAGTCGAGAAAGAGTTCGGGATCAGGCGGATCGAGTTGATCGAAGGTGCAGGCGCCGATCTTTTTTGTTGGCTGGATCACCATCGGTCAATAACTTTTCGCCTTACGGCCTCGAGCGCGCGGGCGAAGCCTGCTTGCGAAGGGTCCGTATTCACGGGTGGGTTAGGGCGCGATTTCTATGAGCCTCGACGCTCGCCCACGGTTTAATCTTCGCCAGCTTAGCGCCGAAAGCCCGTTCCGCGACTTCGGTGTCATGCGCTGCCTGGGCACGCAGCCAGTAGCCGTTAGAAAGGCCGAAGAAGCGACACAGGCGCACGTAATCGGACAAGACATTAAAGTCATTTTGCTGGTGCCTATTGTCTCATATCATGAGGCATCGTAACCACAGTTAGTTGTTGTCGTTGATTGATTACCAGCTCTATCTGCAGCATCCGGATTCACCATAAGTCCGAGCCCTCCGTCTTAGCTTCTCCGCGTTCCTTCCGTCGGAACGGCATAGAGCGGGGCGTAAGAACCGTTTTGTCCTGTCTGCGGGTTAGACTATAATAGCATTTAATGCCATCGTAAGGGATCTCCTGAAAGGCGAGCGCGAGTACCGTGAAGATCTATACGCGGAAGGGCGATACGGGCGAGACCGGGCTGATCGGCGGGACGCGGGTGTTCAAATCTGCCCTGCGAGTCGAGGCATACGGCGATATAGACGAGCTGAACGCCGTCCTGGGCTGGATCGTAACCAAGTTGACGAACGAGTCGATCAGGCAAGACCTCGTACAGATCCAGCGCGACCTTTTTGCCGTCGGCGCGCAACTTGCCGATCCTACCGGCCATGTGGAGCAGAATGCCAGGAAGACCGGCCTTCACGAAGAAAGGGTTCGAGAGCTTGAAGGAATCATTGACCGGTACGATACCGTGCTGAGCCCGCTACGCGCCTTTATCCTGCCGGGCGGCTCAGAGGGTGGCGCGCTGTTCCACCTGGCCAGGGCTGTCTGTCGAAGGGCAGAACGGCGGATAGTCGCATTGTCCCGGGATGAGCCGCTCTCGCCTCCACTCATTTCGTATATGAATCGGCTCTCCGACCTCCTCTTCACCTTGGCCAGGGCGGTCAATCGTGATGCAGGGATCGAAGAGATTCCATGGTAGACAGGGAGAGGGCGGCTTGGCTATCTTGAAGGTGGCACGTCTGGGGCATCCGGTCTTACGTCAGGTCGCGCCGCCCGTCAGGCCGGAGACGATTCGAGAGGCGGAGATCCAGCGCCTCATCGATGATATGATCGAGACAATGCGGGAATACGAAGGCGTCGGGATCGCCGCGCCCCAGGTCCATGTCTCCAAGCAGATCGCCGTGATTGAGGCCGCTGGCAATCGGCGTTACCCCGACGCTCCGGATATCCCCCTCACGATTCTGATCAATCTGGAGGTGACCCCGCTCTCTCCTGACCTGGGGGACGACTGGGAAGGGTGCCTCAGCCTGATCGATCTCCGCGGGCAGACACCGCGGTACCAACAGGTGCGGGCAAAAGCGCTCGATCGAGAGGGCCGGCCGCTTGACTTTGTCGCCACCGAGTTCCATGCGCGGGTACTCCAGCATGAGCGCGACCACCTGCTGGGCAAGCTCTTTGTCGACCGGATGAAAAGTCTTGAGACGCTGTCTTACCTTCCCGAGTTCAGCCGTTACTGGAGTCGCTAAGCGATGATATGCCGACCCGAGGCGATCTGGTGAACCAGCAGCAAGTCGGCCGGGGGAAACGGGTAGGCGCTGATCTCAGCCGGAGTAATCCACCGACAGGCTTCACACCCGAGGGGGCGGGGTTCGCCGGCCAGGACGGTACAACGGTAAAAACGGAGCCGGATGTGACACCGAGAGTCGTAGTGTTCGGCGGAGGAGACCTGTTCGTGGACCGCAATGGTCAGTCCCAGTTCTTCCATGACCTCTCTTCTCAGGCAAGCCTCGAAGCTCTCGCCAGGCTGCCGCTTGCCGCCGGGAAACTCCCACAGCCCGCCCAGATGGGCGTCACCCAGGCGCTGAGCGATGAGGATCTTCCCATCCCTGACGATGAGACCGGCTGCTACCTCGACGGTCGGCGCGGCTTCGGACATGGTGTCTTTTCCTTATCCCACGGATAGGAGATGCAGAGTGGCTGCATGGGGCAGATCCGGCAGTTGGGCTTCCTGGCGGTGCAGATGAGCGCGCCGAAGTCCATCATGGCCTGGTTAAAGTCGTACGCTTTACCCTTGGGGATCAAGGCCTCCGATAGATCCCAGAGACGTTTCACTGACTTGGAACCGCTCCGGCGCATCGGACCAAGAAAAACCCGCTGCAGTAGCCGTTTCACGTTGGTATCAAGGATCGGGACGTCTTGGCGGAAGGCGAAGCTCATTACCGCGCCGGCGGTGTATCGGCCAATCCCCTTGAACGCCTGAAGGGCTTGCAGAGAGGCCGGGATTTTGCCACCATGCCGGCCGACTGCCTCTTGGGCGATGGTGTGCAGCCGGACCGGTCGGATATTATAGCCAAGCGGCCGCCACGTGGCCTCGACGTCGCTGACTGAGGCGCCGGCCAGCTCTTGCAGCGTGGGATACTTGCGGAGGAACTCCTGATACTTGGGAACGACCCGGTCAACCTGAGTCTGTTGCAGCATCATCTCCGAGACCAGAATCTTATACGGGTCGGAGGTCTTCCGCCAAGGCAGGTCGCGCTGGTGACGCGCATACCAGCGCAGGAGTCGCTGCTGGAATTTTCGCCTGATAACGGGATCCGGGAAGTGATTGTTGACGGGCGGCATCGGCTGTAGTGTAATAAGTCGCACATTTGATTTCAACCAGAAATCTCCCCTCACCTCCGTCCTCTCCGCACCTAGGGAGTACCCGGGAACGACGGGGACAGAAAGTGTGAGGTTACGGGTTTGTTTTCCTTTTCACCCCTCTCCCTTGAGGGAGAGGGTAGGGGTGAGGGTGGTAAATGACGAAAGAGCTGATGAAACCGGAGCGGTTTTTTCTGGAGAAGTTTGGCTTGACCGAGCGACACCTTGAACAGGGATTGGGCGCCGCCCTCGGCAGCCAGATCGACGACGCCGACCTGTACTTCGAGTACCGGATCAGCGAGTCGTTGGCGCTCGAAGAGGGGATGATTAAACAGGCGACGAAGAACATCAATCAAGGCGTTGGCGTCCGCGCCCTTGCCCACGAAAAGACCGGCTACGCCTTTTCCGACGAGATCAGTGTGGAGAACCTGGAGTTGGCCGGCTTGCGGGCCAAGGCGATCGCGGAGCGGGCGGATGCCGGTACGTCCCCACCGGTCAAGGTCGGCGGGGCGTTGCCTCATGACCTGTACCCGATTCGGGTCCAGCCGGTAGAGATTCCAACGGAGCAGAAGATTGATCTGCTTCAGCGCGTGGACGCCATCGCCAGAAAAGCAGACCCGCGAATCGTCCAGGTCATGGCGTCGTTCACGTGCGAGTCCAAGATCGTCCTGATTGCGACCTCTGCCGGCATCATGATCGGTGACATCCAGCCGCTCTCTCGTCTGAACATCACCTGCATCGCCCAGGATGGGACGAATCGACAGATAGGCACCTGGGGCGGAGGCGGCCGGGCCGACTTCGAGTTCTTCCTGGAGGATGGCCGCTTCGAACGCTATACCAAGGAGGCTGCCCGTCTGGCCATCATGAACCTCAATGCAGCCGATGCGCCTGCCGGGACGATGGACGTCGTCCTCGGCCCCGGATGGCCCGGCATTCTGCTGCACGAGGCGATCGGCCACGGCCTTGAAGGCGACTTCAATCGGAAGAAGACCTCAGCCTTCAGCGACCGGATCGGGCAGCGGGTGGCCTCGGAACTGGTCACCGTGGTGGACGACGGCACAATCCCGGGACGCCGCGGCTCGCTGAATGTGGACGACGAGGGGACGCCGACCCAGCGGACTGTTCTGATCGAGCGCGGAATCCTCCGCGGCTATATGCAGGATCGATTGAATGCGCGTCTGATGGGGATGGCGCCGACAGGTAACGGCCGACGCGAAAGTTACGCGCATCAGCCGATCCCCCGAATGACCAATACCTTCATGGAGCCTGGCGACTCAACCTCCGAGGAGATCATCGGGTCGGTCAAGCACGGCCTGTACGCCGTGACCTTCGGGGGTGGCCAGGTCGATATCACCAGCGGCAAGTTCGTCTTTTCGGCCAGTGAGGCGTACATGATCGAAGACGGAAAGATCACAAGGCCGGTCAAGGGGGCCACGTTGATCGGCCACGGTCCTGACGTCCTGACTCGAGTGACGATGGTGGGGAACGATCTGAAGCTGGACGAGGGGATCGGGACATGCGGGAAGGATGGGCAAGGGGTCCCCGTGGGCGTGGGGCTGCCGACTATCAAGATCGAAGGACTGACCGTGGGCGGGACCCTCGGTATGCCAAAGGGGGGGAGCGCTCAATGATCAGCCAGCAGATTGCCGAGGAGGTCTTGCAGGAGACGAAACGCAAGGGCGCCAGCGCAGCCGACCTGGTGCTGATCGAGAATGAGCTGGTCACGGCGCAGGTCAGGCTGCGGGAGACCGACACGCTCCGAAGCGCTAAAGAGGTCCGGCTTGGATTGCGGCTTTTTTTCGATAAACGGTCGGCCACCAGTTCGACATCCGATCTCTCCAAGGAATCACTTGCGCGATTGGTGGAAGATACGGCTGTTCTGGCCAAGGCGACCGCCCACGATGACTGTTCGGGTCTGCCCGCTGCAGAGGAGTGCGCCACGACTATCCCGGATCTTCATCTATACGATCCAGACGGCGAGACCCTTACCGTGAAGGACCAGCTTGAACGGGCTAAAGCGGCCGAAGAGGCAGCCCTGTCGTACGACAGTAGAATCACCAACTCCGAGGGGGCGGAGTTTACCAGCAATCTCTATCGGATCATCTATGGCAACAGCCAGGGTTTTGTAGGCCAGTATCGCAGCTCGACCTTCAGTCTGGCGGTCGCACCCATCGCCTCGGCCGAAGACGGCATGCAGCGCGATCACTGGTACTCTCGCGCGAGACACCTGAGCGCGCTGGAGCCGCCTGAGGCGATTGGACAACGCGCAGCCGAGCGAGCCCTCCAGCGCCTGGGCGCGCGCAAGATCAAGACCCAGGAGACCCCGGTAATCTTTGACCCCGAGACCGCCTCCAGTCTCATGCGTCTGCTCTGCGCGGCACTCTCCGGTTCTGCGCTTTACCGCGGGGCGTCGTTTCTGGTCGGCAAGCTGGGTGAGCAGATCGCCGCTGAGACCGTCACGGTTTACGATGACGGCACATTGCCAGGCCATCTGGGCTCTAAGCCATTCGATGGCGAAGGGCTGCCGACTCGCCGAAATACCGTCGTAGAACACGGCGTCCTGCGCAGCTACCTCCTTGACAGCTATTCGGCCCGCAAGCTTGGGATGAAGTCAACCGGCAACGCGAGTCGTGGCGTCGGCGACCTGCCGACCGCCTGGCCGACCAACTTCTGCCTCCAGTCCGGGCCGCATGATCCGGCCGAGATTATCCGCTCAGTAGATGCCGGGCTCTACGTAACCGAACTGATCGGCTTCGGCGTGAACCTCGTGACCGGCGACTATTCGCAGGGGGCGGTAGGGTTCTGGATCGAGAAGGGTGAGCTGGCCTATCCGGTGCACGAAATCACCATTGCCGGCAACCTCAAGGAGATGCTGTTGGGGATCGAGATGGTAGGCAACGATCTCAGCTTTCGCCAGAGCGTCGTCGCCCCTACCTTCAAGATCCGCCGCATGACCGTCGCCGGCCACTAATTCGTTCCGAGCGCGTCATTACAAGGAGCACAGCTTCGAAGTAATCTTGCTCCGGGAGGCACATGGCATGGAACATCGCAGGTTTGGTCGCACAGACGCTCAGGTATCGGAGATCGGTTTTGGGGCCTGGGGGATCGGCAAGGCGTGGTGGGGCGAGACCGATGATTCGCTCTCGATCAGAGCACTGATAAGGGCGCTGGAGTTAGGCGTCACCTTTATCGATACCGCACATGCCTACGGCGATGGGCACAGCGAGCGACTGATCGCCAAGGCCTTTAAGGAGGTCCGTCACCGCGTCTTTGTTGCGACCAAGGTTCCGCCGAAGAGCGGCGGGTGGCCACCCAAGGAGGGGACAACCGCGCGGCAGGCATTTCCCGCCGATTGGATCATCACGCAGACAGAGCAGAGCCTCCGAAACCTTGAAGCAGAGCGCCTCGACCTGCAGCAACTCCACGTTTGGCGAGATGAATGGCTCAGTGAGCCGGAGTGGCAAGAGGCGATACATCGATTAAAGCAGCAGGGGAAGATCCGCTTCTTTGGGGTCTCAATCATGGACCACCAGCCAGGTAGCGCGCTGGAACTCGTGCGATCCGGGCTGGTCGATACCGTCCAGGTGATCTATAACATCTTCGACCAATCTCCGGAGGAGGTCCTGTTCCCCCTGTGTCGGAAGCATGACGTCGGCGTGATCGCCAGGGTCCCCTTCGACGAAGGGGGCCTGACCGGCGGGCTTGCTCCGGACACAACCTTTCCCAAGAATTCCGTTCAGGACTTCTACTTTCGCGGGGACCGGCTGCGGGAGACGTGCGAGCGCGTCGATCAACTCAAACCGCTGCTGGGCAACGAGATCAAAACGGTGGCGCAACTTGCCCTGAAATTCTGTCTGAGTCACCCGGCGGTCTCAACCGTAATCCCCGGGATGCGCCGCCCGGAGCATGTGGAGGCCAACTGCTCAGTCTCCGACGGCAAGCCACTGCCATCCGAGACGCTGGCCGCCCTAAGGGCTCACGCCTGGCATAGGAACTTTTATCAGTAAGCAGAGCCAGGCCCTTCTCATCCGCTGTCCAACGCGGCATCGACATCAGGCCGCGGGGTAGCGTCCGCTATTCTGGCTCGTCATTCCGCGCGTGACAAGCCTGCCCCGTACTTGATACGGGGGAATCCAGTAGGACCCTTCTGGATACCGGCCTCCGCCGGTATGACGAACTCACGGTAAGCCGCCTGGAATGAATCTTCAGTGGATTCAACCATATCAAACGCCATATATTCATATGGTATAATCCCGAATCTTGTGTTAAGCTTGCCCAGTGAAAAAGGTACAGTTTGAATGGGATCCCAAAAAAGATGCTGAAAACCAGCTTGAGCATGGGGTACCGTTCTCCCTGGCCCAATACGCTTTTGCCGATCCTCATCGTGTCATCGCGGAAGACCTCGCTCACAGTAAGAGCGAGAAGCGCTATTTCTGTTTCGGCAAGGTCCGGGGCGGGTTTCTGACTGTCCGCTTTACCTATCGCGGAGGCGTGATTCGTATCTTCGGCGCCGGTTACTGGCGGAAAGGCAAGGCTATTTATGAGTACGAAAATCAAATACACCGATGAACCTTTCGAGGCCAAAGTCATTCGAGACTTCCTGCCTCCCCCCTCGGATCTCGCATTCCGAGAGCAAGGAGTGAAGATCACCATTGCTCTCAGCAAGAAAAGTGTTGATTTCTTCAAGTCTGAGGCAGCCAAACACCACACCCAGTACCAGCGCATGATTCGCCGACTTGTTGATGCCTATGTCGACTCTTACGCAAAGCCTCTAACGCCTCGTTTAACGCGCACCACTCGTAAGCGGGCAACTGGTTAGCTCGAGCGTGAGAGGTCCATTGTCTTCCCTGGGAGAACACAATGGCAATCTCGCTGGACGCCAGGGTCGATAATTTCCCAGAAGAGCGTCTGTTGTGTCTATTGCCACAATTGAGTCTTATCAGGCCGTAGGTCGGGTTAGCGCAGCGTAACCCGACAACTCGGCTGAACGCTGACGGCCTTTGTGGACTCCAAAAGCGGCTCACCCGATAGTTGGGCGTCAGGAGTAGTGCGCGTTGCCCTGGGTTCGCGTATATGCTAACATGCCATTATGTCCTTCGAGATCGAGTACTTCCACGAGCGGGTACTCCACGAGATTGAGTCGTGGCCCGTGGACGTCCTCGCAGACTACGCGCGCTTGGTCGAACTCCTGGCCGAATATGGACCAAGTCTCAGGCTTCCGTACTCGCGAGCTTGTGGTGATGGCTTGTTCGAACTTCGGCCTCGCGGTCGTTCCGGCATTGGCAGGGCGTTCTACTGCTTTCTCGTTGGCAAACGGGTCGTCGTACTGCACGCCTTCCTCAAGAAGTCACAGCATACGCCCGATCGAGAACTGAAGCTGGCGCGCAAGCGCCTGAAGGAGGTATCAGATGCCTGAACTGAAATTTAAGCCCGTTCGCCATAGCCATAAGGAATTCCTTGCCAAGGCGGCAACCCGCAAGGGATTCATCGAAGCGTACGACGCCCTTGCGCTTGAGTACCAGGTGGCCAACCAAATGCTCAAAGCACGGTCCCGTGCAGGTCTGACGCAAGACGCCGTCGCGGAACGCATGGGAACGACGAAGAGCGCGGTCTCCAGGCTCGAATCGGCCGGAAAGCACGCTCCGTCGCTCGCAACGCTCAAGCGATACGCCAAGGCTGTGGGGTGTGAGCTCCAAGTGCGCCTTGTACCGCAGAAGACCGCGTGACGCCCAACCTTTCGACCAGTCGGATCGCCTACGAGATGTGCTTTTAGACAACAGTGAGCTTCGCCCCAATATAGTACCGGCTCAGAGGGAATCCGCGCGGGCTACACCTTTGGCCCACTAGGGGTTCATTCCCCGCGGTTTGCCGTGAGTTCGTCATACCGGCGGAAGCCGGTATCCAGAGGGGCTCAGACCCAATGCCAAGCCGCGCTACGACACCATCGCGAAAGTCTGTGCGGCGCCTGGGGTGCGGCTGGTGGCGCTGCCGATTCATGCATGATTGTCAAAAGTTGACCGGCTGAGGAGATGGGTGCCACAACGGTGCCTAATTAGCGGCTCAGCCGGGCGAGTGCCCGATCGTGATAGATTACTGGAGGCCTCCACGCTTTCCCTCGAAAAGCCAATCCCGCCACCCGCTTCGCCACGAAAAGCCACGAAAAGCGCTTGACCGTCTCCCGGATTTGGCGTAATAGATCGTCAGTCACCTTTCTTCCCCTTGGAGAGGCCTGTCTGCCGCCAGGCAGGAAAAATAGCATGGGCATAATCCACCACCCCTCTGATCGAGGACGGCTACGACATCAGGATGATCCAAGAGTTGCTTGGCTATCGGGATGTGAGCACGATGATGGTCTTACGCACGTCCTGAATCGGGGTGGAAAAGGAGTACGCAGCCCAGCGGATGCGCTGGCACAGAGGCTCAGCCCCTCGCAGCTATCATGGAACTATGCCGACCCGTATAGCACGCAACACCTGCGTTGGGGATATGGTTGACAAGTGTGTGAATCGAAACGAGAATCACATGGACGTGTTCGCGCTGTATGCGCATACTATGCCGGTCAGTATGCTCAGCAGTTCGGCGGCAGGGCGAGTGAGGGATTCACATGGCTGATTCAAAGTCGATTCTGGATGTGCTGCAGGCGCTGAAGGTAGCGACCGACATCGTCAAAGCCTTCAGGGCTGCTGACGCGAGCTTCGAGAAGGCGGAGCTCAAATTCAAGGTTGCCGAGTTGGCCGATGCGCTAGCCAACGCTCGTCTCGGCGTGGTCGAAGCCCAGGAAGAAATCCTGGCGCAGAAGCAGCGCATCGCGGAACTCGAGACGGCGCAGGATCTTCGTGATCGCATCGTGCACCGAGAAAACGTGTATTTCGTGCGTGACGGTGAGACCGAGAAGGGCCCATACTGTCCTCGGTGCTTCGAGAGCGAGCAGAAGGTCATGCCGCTGACGGCCCTGTCTGGGCCGTTCCGGACCTTCGCGTACTACGCATGCCCGCAATGCAAAGCACAGTACTGACCACTCACGCTCGCCGAACCAAGCCGTGCAGCAGACTGTTGGCTCACGATGTTCGCCCTGCGGCTGCCAACTGCCGGTGTTAGGCTGTTACCGGGGGTAGAAGCGGTCTTAGTCGAAGCAAAACTATGGGTATACCGGGCCTTCAGGCGAAGGATATATTGACCAAAGCTGGCCTCGGAGAGTATGAGAAGGGCATGGTCTTTTTTTACTCAGGGCTGGTCGAGTTAAATATCATCCTCGATCTCGCGGAGCGTATTATCAATTTTCCTTTTGATCTGTTTGTCTTTCAGGATAGGACGATTTTTTTCACAATGGTTATGCAGAGCTTTTACGACTCCGCGATACTTATAATCACGAGGCTGGCCACGGACCAGAAAGGAAACGTGTATACCTTACGTCGTTTTAAGAACCGGGTAAAAGAGTTGGTCAAACCAGAATTCAAGACCTCATTCGAGGCGCTACTGAAAAAGGCTCGATTTGATGCAACAATAAACAACCTGCTTAAAAGGGCAGAACAGTTGCGAACGCATCGCATCGCACACACAACTCAAGATTGGATTTTAGGGAAGGTAAGGATCTCTCGCCCAAATATCTCTGAATTACAAGCGCTACGCACTGCCTTGAATAGCCTGTTTGACGCGCTTTCCTTCGAAGTAAAGTATAACATGTTGCCTCTAGCGTACGATCCTCGGGTTCTCCCGGCCTCCGGTGGCAAAGAGAAAACAGATATTGAAGAGTTGCTCGACTGCATCGCGAGGAACAGCCGACTGTTGAATATGCCTGAGACTCATCCAGATAGGTGGTCCCGCCGCCGGGCGCGTTTAACAGGGGACCAGATTAAGCAAGTAAATCACTACAGGCGTAAATTTAACCTGTCGGAGGTCTAGACCTTAATACAGCATGGTTGCATTGATCGGCAGCCACAGCCTAACCACGCTATGCATCTGACCGCCGGTAGGCCGTCGCTTTGGCGGCCGTTCTTGCTCTGGGCTACTTTGTGCCCCATGCGGCAGGTGATGGCTGGGCCGTTATATTTTCCATCGCAGCCCTCGGCTTGACACTGGGTAGGACGTCAAGAAAAAGAGAAGTTTCATGGCACGGCTGACTGAACAAGAACAACAAGAGATTATCCGATATATTGAGGCGGACAAACCGCTGCCGGATAAGTACCGCTTTCTGCTGTTCGAGGATAAGCGCGAGGTCGAACTGGTCTGGAACGGCAAGAGCAGCGAGGTCAGCAGCATTGTACTGCCCTTCCAGGTCATCGAGCAGGTGGACGAGCCGCGCGCTGAAAGGCCAGAGGATACATCACCACAAGGATTGCTTTTTGACGAGCGCGGCCGCCAGCGCAAGGGCTGGACGAACAAACTTATCTGGGGCGACAACAAGCTGATCCTCTCATCGCTGAAGAACGGCCCGCTACGTGAGGAGATTGAACAGCAGGGCGGTCTCAAGCTGATTTACATTGATCCGCCGTTTGACGTGGGCGCGGATTTTTCGATGGATATCGAAATCGGCGACGACACCTTCACGAAGAAGCCCAGCATTCTTGAAGAGATTGCCTACCGCGACACCTGGGGCAAAGGCGCCGATTCCTTCATCGCTATGATCTACGAACGGCTGATCATGATGCGGGATTTGCTGGCAGAGGATGGCAGTATTTATGTGCATATGGGAGCAAAGATCAGCCACCTTCTGCGCGTGGTTATGGAAGAGGTCTTCGGAAGGGACAACAATCGATCAGAATTGATTTGGAAACGTACTTCCGCACACGCAAACGTGACAAACAACTATGGCGCAATACACGACACCGTCCTATTTTTTTCAAAGACCGATCGCTGGTTATGGAACCAACAATACGCGCCCTATTCGAGGGAATATGTTGAGACGTTCTTCGATCAGGTTGACGAAAAAGGTCGCCGGTATTCGCGTCGGGATCTCACTGCTTCTATGACGCGAGCATCTAGCGGGCAGATATATACGTGGAAAGGAATCACGCCGACAAGCAGCCGCTGTTGGGCCATGACGAAAGAAAGAATGGATGAACTTGACGCACGGGGGCGTATCCACTGGCCAGCAAACAAAGAAGGGATGCCGCGTCTTAAATATTACGCTGACGAAGCGCCTGGAGTACCGCTTCAAGACATTTGGGATGACGTTGGAGCGATGCACAATCTGTCGGACGAACGACTGGCCTATCCAACTCAAAAGCCCGAGTCATTTGTTGAGCGATTCATCAGAACTTCATCCAACGAAGGCGACCTGGTGGCCGACTTCTTCTGCGGCTCCGGCACCACCGCCGCAGTAGCCGAAAAGCTGGGGCGCGAGTGGATCGTCAGCGACTTGGGCAAGTTCGCCATCCACACCACCCGCAAGCGGCTGATTGGCGTCCAGCGGCAGCTCAAAGCCGAAGGCAAGGACTACCGCGCCTTCGAGATCCTCAACCTGGGCAAGTACGAGCGCCAGCACTATATCGGCGTCAACCCCAATCTGCGCGAGGCGGAACAGCAGAAGCAGCTCGCGGAGAAGGAAGCCGCCTTCGTTGACCTCATCTTGCGGGCCTACCGCGCCGAAAGGACCGAGGGTTTTAACACCTTCCACGGCAAAAAGGCCGGGCGGCTGGTGGCGGTGGGACCAGTCAACTTGCCGGTAACGCGCCTGTTCGTGGAAGAAGTTATTCTGGAATGTCGCCAGAAGCACATCACCCGCGTGGACATTCTGGGCTTTGAGTTCGAGATGGGCTTGTTCCCCAACGTGCTGGACGAAGCCCGCGCCAAGGGCATCGACATCGCCCCTAAGTACATCCCCGCCGAGGTGTTCGATAAGCGGGCCGTGGAAAAGAACCAAGTGGTCTTTCACGATGTCTCGTTCATCGAGGTCAAGCCGCACGTCAAGAAGAACAGCGTGGCGGTGGAACTGACCGACTTCTCAGTCTTTTATTCGCAGGATTCCATCGCCAACGCGGAGGCGACGCTTAAGGACAAGTCCAGCAAGATCGTCGTGGAAAAAGGCCAGATGGTGAAGGTAAGCAAGGACAAGAACGGCGTCGTCACCCGCGAACGCCTCACAAAGAAATGGACGGACTGGATCGATTACTGGGCGGTAGATTTCAACTTTGAGAGTAAGCGCGAAATTGTTCGGGTACCAATAAATCCCCCCAACCCCCCTTTAACAAAGGGGGGAAGCGAAGCGGGGGGATTTGAGGAAGTCTGGACCGGGGATTACATTTTTGAAAACGAGTGGCAATCCTTCCGCACCAAGAAAGACCGCAAGCTGGAACTGACCAGCGTCTTTCACGAATGCCAGCCTGGGCGGCGCAAGTTGGCGGTCAAGGTGGTGGACATCTTCGGCACCGACACCATGACCATCGTTGAGGTGAGGGTGTGAAGCTCACACTGCCAGAGATTCGGCATGACCTGCCAGGTTTCCAAGGGTTGGTGCGCCTGGAGGCAGAAACGAAGGCTTGCTTCTTCGATGAGATCGATATCGACATGGGTGCGGTCACCTGGTTTGACGCCGATATGTGCGCGGCATTGGGCGCGATCCTTTATCATCTAGGCGAAAATCTGAATGCAGTCAAGTTGACCAACATCCGCCCCGGTGTCGAAAATATTCTGTCAAAGAACGGTTTTCTCAGTCATTATGGGCGTAAACAAATACCTGATCGCTGGGGAACGACTATTCCCTATCAGCGCTTCGATGTCAAAGACGACCGTTATTTTTCCGACTATATCGAGAATGAGCTGATTCATCGTTCCGAGATGCCGGCCATGTCACCGGGGCTACTGAAGAAATTCCGTGAAAGTATTTTTGAAATATTCAGCAATGCCGTACAGCATTCGCGCACTGAGATGGGAATCTTTAGTTGCGGGCAGTTTTTCCCAGCGCGGCACCGGCTTAATTTTTCGGTGGCTGATCTAGGTATCGGCATGCGTCAAAACATAAAAGACAATACCGGGCTTGACCTTTCACCGGTAGCCGCGATTATCTGGGCATTTGAGGGGCGTAATACAACCAAGCGTGGCCGGGTGCCTGGCGGATTGGGGCTAAAGCTGCTCGGTGAGTTCATCGATTTGAACGGCGGCTGTATTCAGATTATGTCGGACGCGGGCTATTGGCGGCGGGAAAATGGCAAGACCGTCACCACGCCGTTAAGCCACCCCTTCCCCGGCACTGTGGTCACTGTGGAAATCAATACGGCTGATATGAACTCATACAAGCTTACTTCTGAATTAAACGCAGCGGACATTTTTTGAGGTGGCGATGATGCAAAAAGACGTGACGATATCCATATTCGAGGTGGTGGGCAGCCCCTTGTGTGTTGCCTCCGGCGATGGGCAGAAGGTATATGAGCGCCTCGCGTCGGCCCTTAAAGAAGGCCGGGGGGTGTTGCTCTCGTTTCACAATGTTTCCACAATGACCTCGGCGTTTTTGAACGCCGCAATAGGTCAGATGTACGGGGAATTCAGCGAAGAGCAAATTCGCGCCTTGCTTAAGGTACAAGACATGCAGCCGGATGATCTGGCGCTGCTGAAGCGAGTGGTGGAAACTGCCAAGCAGTACTTCAAAGACCCGCAGAAATTCGACCAGGCCGTTCGGGATACGCTGGGAGATGAGAACGATGGCGAATAAGGTATTGGCAGTGGCCAATTACGATTTCAAGTCCGAAGACGAACTGTTCGTGGACACCAACGTATGGCTGTTTGTCTATGGCCCACAAAAGCCGAGGGACGCGAGGGTGGCGGTATATTCGCATGCGCTCGCAAAAATTCTTGCCGCGCAATGCCGCATCTATATTGATGTTCTGATTGTTTCGGAATTCATAAATACGTATGCCAGATTGAAATGGAACGTCATGGGTAAGCCATACACCGATTTTAAGCGATTTCGAAAAAGCGCAGATTTCACGTCCGTTGCCCGAGACATAGCTGCTGATGTCAGGCGTGTACTGAATCACTGTTTGCGGATAGAAAATGGTTTTGAGGCATTGGATATAGATGGAGTGATTGCTGAATACGCGGCGGGGGGTTCCGATTTTAACGACCAGGTCATCACAGCATTGTGCAAAACAAGAGGATTGAAGCTAGTCACGGATGATGGTGATTTCAGCGGTCGTGGCATCCCGGTTGTAACGGCGAACAGTCGTTTGCTGGTTTAACTTTATGGCGCTTCATCCCAACTTCCCCGAATCGCCCCATGCCATCCTCGACCCTGCCCTGCGCTGGTTCCCGGCGGATGAGGCCCTGCGGGAATCCAGCATGGACAAACTGATGCCGCCGCTGGTGCCGCAACTGCGCAAGAATGTGAAGGAATGGCGGGATAGTGGCTACGCGGGGGCGACGGACACGAGCAAAAGCCTGCTCAACTGGTGGTTCAACACCTCGCACCTGCTCCCCCAAGCCGACCTGTCTGCGTGCGGCCACGCACAGGCAGGCGGCACTATGGCCGAGTTTCAGTATTACTTCGCCCAGCGCGAGGCGCTGGAAACGATTGTCTATCTGTACGACGTTGTGGGCGTACAGGACAAATACGACCTGATGCGCTTCGACAGTTCCGGCGCGGTCTCTACCGGCATGTTTGACGAAACCTGGCGGCGCTTCGTGGTGAAAATGGCGACCGGCACCGGTAAGACCAAGGTGCTGAGCCTGGTGCTGGCCTGGAGCTTTTACCACAAGCTGTACGAGCCGGAGTCGCAGCTTGCGCGCAACTTTCTGGTGATCGCCCCTAACATCATCGTGTTGGACCGCATCTATAAGGATTTTCAGGGCCTGCGCATCTTTTTGAAAGACGACCCGGTCATTCCCGACAACGGTATGGACGGTCGCAACTGGCGCGACGATTTCCAACTGACTCTGCACCGGCAGGACGAGGTGCGCATCACCCGCCCCACCGGCAACATCTTTCTGACCAATATCCATCGAGTTTACGCCGGAGACGACATTCCACCCTCGCCTGATGACGAAGACACGATGGATTATTTTCTCGGCAAGCGGCCCAGCGGCGCGACCACCGACTCCAAGGTGGACTTGGGCATGATCGTGCGGGACATTGACGAGCTGGTGGTGCTCAACGACGAGGCGCATCATATTCACGACCCGCGCATGGCCTGGTTCAAATCTATCGAGGACATCCACAACCGGCTGAAGCAAAAAGGGTCCGCCCTTTCGCTGCAAGTGGACGTGACCGCCACGCCCAGGCACAACAACGGCGCGATTTTCGTGCAGACCGTGGCCGATTACCCGCTGGTGGAGGCCATCTCGCAAAACGTGGTCAAGCACCCCGTCGTGCCCGATGCCGCCAGCCGCGCCAAACTGATGGAGCGCCAAAGCGCCAAGTATACCGAGAAATACACCGACTACATTCACCTGGGCGTGATCGAGTGGCGCAAGGCGTATGCCGAGCATGAAAAGATGGGCAAGAAAGCCATCCTGTTTGTGATGACCGACGACACCAGGAATTGCGACGATGTGGCCGAGTATCTGCGAAACACCTATCCAGAATTTGCTGAAAAAGACGCGGTACTGGTCATTCACACGAAGAACAATGGTGAGATTAACGAACCAACGACGGGCAAAGCCAAAGAGGAGTTGGACGACCTGCGCAAGAAAGCCAACGCGATTGATGGCATGGATAGCCCCCACAAAGCCATCATCTCCGTGATGGTGCTCAAAGAGGGCTGGGACGTGCGCAACGTCACGACCATTGTGGGACTACGCGCCTATTCCGCCAAGAGCAACATCCTGCCGGAACAAACCCTGGGGCGCGGCCTGCGTAAGATGTACCCCGGCGGCCTGGAAGAATACGTCAGCGTCGTCGGCACGAATGCCTTTATGGATTTTGTGGAATCCATCCAGGATGAAGGCGTGGTGCTGGAGTGCAAGCCGATGGGCGAAGGCACGCAAGCGAAGACGCCGCTGGTGGTGGAGGTTGACAAGGAGAATGAGAAGAAAGACATCGACGCGATGGATATCGAAATCCCGGTGCTGACTCCTCGCGTCTATCGGGAATACAAAAACCTGAGTGCTCTGGATGTGGGGGCGCAGGGGTATCAGCGCGTGGCGTACCTGCAATTCAGCGAGGAGGAGCAGCGGGAGATCGTCTTTAAGGACATCACCACCGGCGAGGTGACGCACACCACCATTCTCGACACAGCGGGCATTGCCGATTACAGCAGTGTGATCGGCTACTTCGCGCAGACCATGATGAAGGACTTGCGGTTGGTCAGCGGCTACGACGTCCTGTATGGCAAGGTCAAGGCGTTTATTCGGGACCAGTTGTTTGACCGGCCGGTAGACCTGGAAAGCCCTAACACCCTGCGGAACCTTTCAGAACCGGCAACTACCAGGACCTTGCTCGAGACGTTCAAGAAGGCGATCAATGCCCTCACCGTGCAGGACAAAGGCGATGCCGAAATCCGCGATACCATCAAGCTGCGGCAGATGCGCCCTTTTGTAGCCAAGGATCAGGGCTACCTCATCCCGAAGAAGAGTGTCTTTAACCGTATCATCGGGGACAGTAACTTTGAACTGCGATTTGCTCGCTTTCTGGATGACTGCGACGATGTGGTGTCTTACGGCAAGAACTACATGGCCGTGCATTTCAAGCTGGATTACGTGAACGCTGATGGCGACATCTCCAACTATTACCCGGACTTTCTCGTCAAACTATCCGCTAAACGGATTTTCATGGTCGAGACCAAAGGACAGGAAGAGCTGGACGTGCCGCTGAAGATGGAGCGGTTGCGGCAATGGTGCGAGGACATCAACCGGGTGCAGTCGGATGTGACCTATGACTTTGTGTACGTGGACGAAGACAGCTTTGAGAAATATAAGCCCGCCTCTTTCCGGCAATTGGTTGCCGGCTTCAGAGAATACAAAGAGAAAATATAGTTTATTCTCAGGAGTCCTTGGAGCCACCCATTCATCATGAAGATCTATATTCAGACGCTTACTGCCATCCTGGAAAGGAGGTCCGGGCCTGGCATACTCCCGATAAATCCCCCACCCCCCTTTGACAAAGGCGAAGAAGAATTTTGGTAGAGTTGTCGGGTTACGCTGCGCTAACCCGACCTACGGCTACTCTGTAAGTGGTCAAAAAGACAGGTAGGAATGGATGACGTGCGAAGGGGTAGATGGGATGGTGTGGAGCTCCAGAGTGTCAAGGATTGTCAGATAGTTGTGACAACATTGCACTACTGTCCCAACGTCAGAGGCGTAAAATCAACTGGTTGCCGTCATCGCTCTCCGGCGTTTCGTAATCGACCAGCGCAAGCGCTTGTTCAATGGGCGTTTTCTCGAAAAGGGTCACGCTCAAAATCTGTAGAATTGTGTAGAGGCTCCGATCCAGTTGCAGGCGTTTCTTGACGATGGCGACGAGCACATACACGGAGATCGCGATCCAGATTTGGGTCTTGACCGCGTTTTCGGTCGTGCCATAAAACGCTTTGATCCGTAGGTGCTGCTTGATCCATTTGAAGAAGAGTTCGACCTGCCAGCGGCATTGGTACAGCTGCGCAATCACGAGGGCGGGGAGGGAGAACTGGTTGGTCAGGAAGACAAGCCGCCGCTTGGTCTCGGTATCGTAGTACCGGATACGGCGGAGCTTCTCGGGGTAGTCTCTGTGCGAGTAAAAGCCGGCGACGGTGATGATTTGGTCGGCCTGGACCCCGGTCGATTTGTCCACCGGTTGGGAATA
>JAGWQH010000067.1 GCA_028870115.1 Candidatus Methylomirabilota bacterium | reverse complement strand
TGACGACCCGTGCTATCTCACGGTCTCACCGGACCAAGACTGACGCGGTCTGTCACGTCCGGATGTGTTAGATCCTCGACCACGACTCTATACCTGTTCATGACGCTACTGTAAAGATACAAGACTGAAGACTGAAGGCTTATACGAATAACGCAGCGATCACACACCATGTCGAGCACGTAAACCCTCCAGCCTTCAGTCTAAACGCCTAAGGAGTTACCGGTGCAAGCATGAATAAGCGCGACTACTATGAAGTCCTTGGCGTCCGCAGAGGCACCTCGGACAAAGAGATCAAGCACGCCTACCGGCGCCTGGCCAGGAAGTACCACCCTGACGTCAACCCCAACAACAAAGCGGCCGAGGCGAAGTTCAAGGAGATCACCGAGGCGTACGATGTCTTGAGTGACCCGGCCAAGCGCGGGCAGTATGACCAGTTCGGGCACCAGGTCTTTGGCGCGGGGCACGAGGCAGGCCGGCAGCCCGGAGCGGGACCGGGTGGGTTCGACTTCACCCAGTTTGACCTCGGGGGCCCTGGCGGGATAGAAGATCTCTTCTCTGACCTGCTTGGCCGACATGGGCAGGAGGCCCAGACCGGGCCATCCAAGGGCGAAGATCTCCATTACGCCGTTGACCTGAAGTTCGAAGACGCAGTCCGGGGCCTCTCCACCGAGATCAGCCTCGAGCGGCGCGTCCCCTGTCCCTCCTGCTCGGGCACAGGGGCCGGGACAGGAGGTAAGTTTTACGCCTGTCCTGCCTGCGAAGGCAGCGGGCGGGTGCGAGGGAAACCTGGACTGTTTGGCGGACACCAGGCGTGCTCCAGGTGCCGTGGGACCGGCAAGCTACCCTCATCCCTGTGCAACGCCTGTCATGGAGCAGGGACGGTACTCAAGACCGAACGAATCGCCGTGAAGATCCCGCCGGGCGTGGAAAATGGATCGAATGTCAGGGTCCAGGGAAAAGGCCATGTGGGGCGACTCGGGGGTCCATCCGGGGACCTATACATCGTGACCCGTGTCCGCCCTCACCCCTTGTTCGAGCGGAAGGGGGATAATATCTACTGCGAAGTGCCGATTTCCGTGGCTGAGGCCGCGCTGGGGGCGAAGATTGAGGTCCCAACTGTAGACGGGAAGGCTTCGATGCGAATCCCCCCGGAGACGAGCAGCGGGCAGGTCTTTCGTCTCCGCAACATGGGGGTGCCGCACCTGAAAGGCTCGGGACGGGGTGATCAGTTCGTCACCATCAAGATTGTTCTACCCCGGAACCTCGATACGCGATCGCAAGAACTGTTCCGGGAGTTGGGACGCCTGCATCCGGAGGATCCAAGGCGGGCAATCTGGAAGTAACCATCTTCTCATTGGTACGGGGGAACTGAAAGGGGGATGAAAGTGGGGCAGCGGCGACGTCGATATTCGATCAGCATCGTGGCCGAGATGTTCGATATCCACCCGCAGACCCTCCGGGTCTATGAGCGGGAAGGGCTCCTTCAGCCGGCCCGCACCGAGGGCAATACGCGGGTCTATTCGCAAGAGGATGTGGAGCGAATTGAACTGATCCTGCGGCTGACCAAGGAGCTCGGCGTGAATCTGGCTGGAGTCGAGGTCATCCTGAACATGCGGGATCGGATGGACAGGATGCAGCGCCAGATGAATGAACTGCTGCGGGCAATGGCCGAACAATTCGATGCCGAGATAAAACACTGGGAGGGCCGCGAGGAAGAGGGACTTGTGCCGGTCAGAAGACGCGGGCTGCTCCGCCGGGTTCACCCATAAAGGGGTGAGTGCTACACCGATTCAACCCCCGTTGAACCGGTTATCCTTGACACAGCGGAAGTACCGCACTACTGTATAGAAGGAGTATAATTTCAGCGCGGAATAAGCGTATCTCCGCGTTGAATGAAGGAGGGTGAACGCACCATGAATAATACGTTGAAGACCACAGCCCTGCTGGGGCTGCTGACCGGCCTACTGATCCTGATCGGAGGCTACTTTGGCGGGAGCCGAGGGATGAGCATCGCCTTCGTCATGGCCTTCCTGATGAACTTCGGGTCCTATTGGTTCTCGGACCGGATCGTCCTCGCGATGTACAGGGCCCAGCCTGTCAGCGAGGCTGAAGCGCCGGAGCTGCACAGGATTGTCCATGGGCTGACGCTGAGAGCCCATATGCCGATGCCCCGCATCTACGTCCTTCCCACCGAGGCCCCCAACGCCTTTGCGACCGGGCGCGACCCCGAACATGCAGCCGTCGCCGCCACTGAGGGAATCCTGCGGATTCTCAATGAGGAGGAGTTGGAGGGTGTGCTGTCGCATGAACTGGCCCACGTGCGCAATCGCGATACGCTGATCAGCACTATCGCGGCAACACTCGCGGGCGTCATTGTGATGCTGGCCCGGATGGCGATGTGGATGCCGATCTTTGGCGGCGGGGGCCGCGATGACGATGATCGCGGGGGAGGCGCCATGGGATTTCTGTTCCTGGCCATCCTGGCCCCTATCGCGGCGACGCTCATCCAACTGGCGATCTCGCGGTCCCGGGAATTTCAGGCCGACGAATCGGGCGCTCGACTGACCCACAAGCCGTATGCCTTGGCCTCAGCCCTTCAAAAGCTTGAGGTCGGCGCCAACCGTCTGCCTATGGAGGCCAACCCCGCCACCGCACACCTGTTCATCGTGAACCCACTTCGCGGGGACGTACTGTTCAAGCTTTTCTCCACCCACCCGCCCGTCGAAGAGCGTATTGCCCGCCTGCGAGCGCTTGTGGCCTGAAGCGATTCACGTGCGCGGTAGAACGTGAAACCTCTATTTGCCAACGGGCCTGTAGCCCGTTTTTTTTCTCTCCTGATCGTGATAACGCTGACCGCGTGCGCCTTAGGTCCGAGCGGCAAGTCCGGGTTGATGCTGCGCCCTGGGCCACAGCGTCAACCCACGTTACAGGCTCAGGGTGACCTGATCATTGCCACCCTTGGCGGAGCGACGGTCACCGTTGAGCCTCTGACGGAGAAAGGCCTTGACGCCTACTACGCGCGGCGACCAACCCTGCTGAACCCGTTTAAAATACTTCCGAAGAAAACCAAGGGGCTTCTCGCCTTCATTCTCCGAATCCAGAACGTGGGACGAGATCGCGTCAATTTCGATCCGGGCCAGGCCGTGTTGGTGGACCAGCAGGATCGCCGATCGGCAGCGCTCTCGTACGATGAGCTGTACAGTCTCTTTTCCGAACATCGCGAGTCGGCAAAAGCCTTGCGAGCACTGGACGAAACCGTGTTGACCAACTTGTTGGTTGTGCCTCCGAAACTCGACCGGGAGGGTTTGCTCCTCTTCCCACCACTTGATGCTGACGCCAAAGCGGTCATCCTTGAGGTCGGCTCCTTCTATATCGGCTCGGCCGAGCAACTGCTACTGTTCGAGTTCGAGGTCCGGCGTGCGTCATGACCTACCATGGGATGGGGGATGGATAAGACAATCCCGTCGGCCGGCTTGGGGGCAACATTAGAGGGACAACTCCAGGCAGTTGTCGATTCCCTCAACCGGGTGTACCATCGGCAACTTGTTTCGGTCTGGCTCTATGGAAGCGCTGCTCGTGGCGATTTCATCCCCGGCCGATCCGATGTAAACCTGCTGGTTATCTTGCAATCGGTCAGGCTGGAGGAGTTGGCGGAGACGGCGAAGCAGCTTCGCCGATGGCGGAGGCTCAAGATCGTCCCCCTGCTCCTTACGGAAGGCGAGCTCCGGCTCGCCGCCCGCGCCTTCCCTCTTGAGGTGTCGGATATCCAGGAGTCCGGTCGCCTACTGTGTGGCTCTCACGCACTCTCCGCCATCGTGGTGTCACCCGAGCATCTTCGGGCCCAATGCCGACGAGAGCTCCATGGCGTGCTGATCCGACTGCGGCAAGGATACCTGGAGCTGTCGGATCGCGGAGAGGCGCTTGACGGCCTCCTTGCGGGCGCCATCACCTCCCTCCTCCCGGTCTTTCGCGCCATCATACGTCTGGACGGGACGCCTGTCCCGACCACCGATATGGAGGTCATTGAATCGGCAGCTTCACAACATCATCTCGATCGGGACCTCTTGACTACGCTCCTCGCTCACAAGCGTGGATCGATCCGACTGGCCACCGCCGATATCAGGCAGATCCTTTCCCGCCTCATTGAAGAGTGGGAGCGGGTGGTTGCGCTTATCGATGCCGCCTGACCGTCGCCTCTCGTCCCCCTCTCACTTCATCTATCGCTGGCTTCCACTCTACTGCGCGCTCGCTCTTTGCCTGTTCTCCGGATCGCCCTCCGCCGGCATCTCCCTCCCCAAGCCCGAAGGGTGGGTGAGCGATCTCGCCGGTCTGCTCGATGCCTCCACGAAGCATCGTCTGGAGCTGTTCCTGACAGAGGTCAATCGACAAACGGGGGTCGAGATCGCTGTCGTGACCATCCCGAACCTCGGTGGACAGTCGGTCGAAGAGGTCGCTGTCGAGGCGTTTACTGCCTGGGGGATCGGCAAGAAGGGGCAGGACGAAGGGATGTTGCTGCTGATCGCTCCGACAGAACGGCGGCTTCGGATCGAGGTGGGTTACGGTCTGGAGGAAACGATCCCTGACGGACTGGCCGGAGAGATCATCCGCGATACGATCACGCCGCGCTTCCGAGAGGGCCAATTCGCCGAAGGGATCGAGGCGGGCATCGCCCGGATCGTCGAGATCATCGCTAGGCACAAGCAGATTCAGATCCCATCGCCCGACTCGTACCGCCTTCAGGCGCCGGTTCCCGAACGGAGAACCGGATCAGTACACCTGGTTTCTCAGACTACTCCCGTCCTGCTCTTCTTACTCCTGCTGGTTGGGCTGATTGCCATCAGCATGGCAAGCGAGCGGTCATTTCGTCGCCGCGACCCGCGCGGATTCCGCAATCGCTTCATCTGGTTTCCGATCGGCCCCTACAGCGGCGGCTGGTCAGGTGGCGGCTTCGGCTCCTCAGGCTTTGGCGGATTCGGTGGCTTCGGCGGCGGATCGAGCGGAGGCGGCGGCGCCAGCGGAAGCTGGTGACCCCACAATGTACACCGTTGCTGTAACTGCTTAGAGAGCCCCTATCTGTTCTGGGGGTCAGCGTGCGGGAAATGGTTTGACAGGTAAAGGTGGTGGTGGTATTGAAAACCGACACAACTTCAACTCTAACAGGAGGAATGCGATGCGAAGCGCGATTGGAATGCTGGGGGTCGGGCTGGTCTTGTTGAGTTTTCATGCTGTGGCCGAGGCCGAGACTACGAAAAATCCAAAGGCTGTCATCGAGATGGCGGCCGGCAAGATCGTAGTGGAACTCTACGCGAACGACGCCCCAGGGACCGTAGCGAACTTCATCAAGCTAGCCAAGCAGGGTTTCTACAACGGCCTCACTTTTCATCGGGTTGTGCCCGGCTTTGTCGCTCAGGGCGGTGATCCGAAGGGAGACGGTACCGGTGGGCCCGGTTACACCATCAAGGATGAAGTCAATTCGCGCAAACACACCACCGGAGCGGTGGCCATGGCGAAAACCGCTGCGCCCAACAGCGCTGGGAGTCAGTTCTACATCACCCTGGCGCCACAACCCAGGCTGGACAGCGGATACACGGTGTTCGGCCAGGTCGTGGAGGGGATGGACATCGTTATGAAGATCAAGCGGGGGGACGTCATGAAGAAGGTCACGATTATTGAGTGAGGCTACACGCTGAGCCGATTTGGAAGGTGTTGAACAACCTGCTTGGCAGAAAGTAGTGTGCTGTCCCGGTGAAATCTTTACAGTCCGTTCGTGGTGAGCCTGTCGAACCACTGATGGGAGGCGTTGAGTACACATTGCCCTTCGACTGGCTCAGGGCGAACGGTAAATGTAAAGAAGTGCTAGGAACGCTGCACTGGAAAAGCTTAACGCTGGTAAAAACATTGACATTAACGTGCGAATGGTGCGATCATAATAAAATATAGCCGAATCGGGATGCGGCAGCCTCCAGCTTCCGCAGAGAAGCCTGTCAAACCGTAGTGCATCTCATCGCTATTGACAAGGGGGTGTGAAGGGGATGGCGAGTGTGACGGTCAAGGAGGACGAGTCGTTCGAGGTCGCCCTCCGCCGTTTCAAGAAACAGTGCGAGAAGGCTGGGGTCTTGTCAGAACTCCGCAAGCGCGAGCATTACGAGAAGCCCAGTGTCCGCCGCAAAAAAAAATCGATAGCTGCCAGAAAGAAGGCCTTGAAGCGTGTCCGCTTCGGTGTAGAGTAGGGCGTGGGCGTGTTAAAGGCGCGATTGGCCGAGGACCTCAAGACGGCCCTCAAAAGTGGGGATCGCTTGAGGACGTCGGTGCTTCGGCTGCTCAGCGTGCTCATTAAGAATAGGGAAATAGAAAAGCGGGGAGAGTTAGACGACTCGGAAATCATCCAGGCGGTGATCGCGTCTTGCAAGATCCGAAAAGAGGCCATCGAGCAGTATATGAAGGGGGGACGCGATGAACTGGCCGCGAAGGAGGAGGCCGAGCTGAAGCTCCTCGAATCGTACCTGCCTCCGCCGCTCTCTCTGGAAGAGCTTCAAAAAAAGATAGAGGAAGCGGTGGGCGCGGCGCAGGCGAGTTCTGTCAAGGATATGGGGAAGGTCATGGCTCTCCTGATGCCGGAGATCTCAGGCCGGGCTGATGGGAAGGTGGCCAGCCAGATGGTCAAAGACGCATTGTCACGGCGGTGATGACCGCGCAATTGCCTCATCACGAATTGACCCCCATACTGGGGTGGGCCGTCCAGGGGACTCGATTTCGAGTCCCCTGTGCGTTTATAGTGGATCCACGCGGTCCCTGGGCATCCGGAGGCCCATGCGTTAGATGAATCAGATCGACCAGCACACCCTCGAAGTCCTGGAGTGGCCGGCCATCCAGGCACGATTGGCTGCCAAGGCCGGATCGCCGCTGGGAAGAGAGTTGGCACAAGGCATCCATCCTCTTCCAACGCTGGAGGAAGCGAAGACAGTCCGGAACGAGGTTGAGGAGTTCCGGGCGCTGCTGTCCAGGGAAGCCACACTTCCATTTGACCAGCTGTTTGACATCAGAGAGTCGGTCCGGCGATCCCGACCAGAGGGGACCGTGCTCGCGGCAATCGATTTCATCAGGGTCGCCACATCGCTCGAAGCGGCAGCGGCGATCCGCCACGTAATCGTACGCTCCAGGGAGTTGTGCCCGCAACTTCATGCCATCGCTTCCCGACTGGATGATCATACCGACCTGATAGAGGAGATTCATGCAGCCATCGACGCGGATGGAGAGATCAAGGACACGGCCAGCCGCAAGCTCAACCAGCTTCGACTTCGACTCCATGAACTCCGCAACCTGATCCATGCTCGATTGCAGTCTCTGCTGATGGCCCCTGCCCTCCAGCCCTACATCGCCGAATCGCTTGTGACGCTCCGAAACGACCGGTATGTGATCCCTGTCAAACCGAACTACCGGGCCGTCGTGAAGGGTGTGGTCCAGGATCGATCCGTCAGCGGCGTCACCATCTTCCTGGAACCCCAGGAGGTGGTAGAGCTCAATAACCAACTACGGTTGTTGCAGCGATCTGAAGAGGAGGAGATCAGAAGGGTGCTGGCCGCGCTCACTGCCTCTCTCCGCTCTAAGGCCGATGCGGTCCTCTCGACGATACTGCTCGCGGCTGAATTGGACGTCCGATCTGCCGCGGCTCGATTTGCCGACGCGCTTCACTGTGCCCCTGTCTCCTTGAAAGACAGAGGTCCTCTGCTGCTGCGCGAGGCCCGGCACCCGCTCCTGCTGGAACAGATAGACGCGGCCGGGGCTCACCAGACCGTACCCATCGACCTGCGTCTGGGCGATGGCTTTGACGCGCTGCTCATCACCGGACCGAATACCGGCGGCAAAACGGTCGCCTTGAAGACCGCCGGCCTGCTCTCGCTGATGGCGCAGGCCGGTTTACACCTGCCGGCCTCTCCGGACTCCGAGGTCCCCTTGTTCAGCGGCGTCCTGGCGGATATTGGCGACGAGCAGAGCATTGAGCAAAGCCTGAGTACCTTTTCCTCCCACATCAGTCAGATTCGGCGCATCCTCGACGCGGTACGCCCCGGGACCCTGGTATTGCTTGACGAGCTCGGCGCCGGCACCGATCCGGTCGAAGGGGCGTGCCTGGGAATCGCCATCCTTGAGGCGCTTCTGGAGCGGGGCGCGCTGGTCGTGGCGACCACGCACCTGGACGCCATCAAGGCCTATGCCTATTCGCATCCTCGAATCGAAAACGGCTGCGTTGAGTTCGACCTTGACACCCTGAAACCGCTGTATAAATTATTAATTGGACTTTCTGGTCGCAGCCATGGCCTGGCGATTGCCGCTCGGGTCGGGTTGCCTCCGGGAGTCATTCAGCAGGCTGAGAGGCTGCTTGGCGAGGGACGCGATCCTTTACGTCTGCTGCTGGATCGGCTGGAGGGCGAGCAGGCGCGCCTCGCCGAAGAGCGTGAGACACTGACCCGCGAGGCCGCCGAGACGGCGAAGGCGCGCGGTGAGGCCGAGGCTCGACGGGACGCGGCGAGGGCTGAGGCTGAGCAATTGTACCGGCTGGCCTGTCAACAGACCGAGGGAGCTGTTGCTGACGCTCGAGCTGAGATCGATCGACTCCTCCGGGAGTTCAGGTCGGAGCAGTCACGTGGGCGGTCGGCGGCGCAGGTGCGCCGGCGACTCTTCGACCTGGAGCAGGAGACAAAGACCAGACTCAGCGATGTGACCGGTTCGGATCGCGTAGAAAGCAACATTGACGCGGCTTCGGTTCGCGATGGGCAGGAGGTTGTCATCAAGGGGCTCGGGCAGCGTGGGACTGTGATCGGAAAGCCCTCACCTGCCGGGATAGTAGAAATCCGGCTTCCTCTTGGCAAGGTGAGGGTCCCTCTGGAAGCCGTTGTGTCCCCGGGTGATTCCGGTCGGAGTGAGACGAACAGGCCGATCCGACTATCCAGGACACAGGATGACGTGAATGGGGAACTGAATCTGATCGGGTGTGATGCGACTGAAGCGGCACGGCGTCTTGACCAGTATGTTGGAGACGCTTTCATCGTCGGACTTTCCACCGTTCGCATTATCCATGGAAAGGGCTCTGGAATCCTCAGAAAAGCGGTTGCGGAGCTTCTTCTCAACCACCCGCTGGTCGAGAGCTTTCGGGTAGCCGACTACCGTGAAGGAGGGATCGGCGCTACCATTGTAGAGTTACATCCCCATGGTGTTCACATGGGCGGAGCGGCATGAAAAGGATGAGCGGACAGTGATCTCGGAGGAGGCGGTCTCCCGGGTGCTGGCCGGTACCGACATCGTACAGCTTGTTGGCAGCTACCTCCCACTGAAGCCTGCCGGACGTCACTATAAGGCCCTGTGCCCCTTTCATAGCGAAAAGACCCCTTCTTTCACAGTCAACCCGGAGCGTCAGATCTTTCACTGTTTTGGCTGCGGGGAAGGCGGGGATGCGATCGGGTTCCTGATGAAGCAGGAACACCTGAGCTTCCCCGAGGCGATCCGGTCGTTGGCCGATCGAGCCGGGATCAGCCTGCCGGCGCAATTCCGCGACAATGCCAAAAGAGGGACGGGACAGAACGAGCACGCGCGCCTGGGGCTGCTGGAGATTCACAAGGTGGCGGCGGAATTCTTTCGCCACCAGCTTCAGCATCAGTCGGTCGGGACGACTGCCCGTGAGTATCTGAAAAGTCGTGGAATCCCGGATTCAGCGGTTGAGCAGTTCAGGCTCGGGTACGCAGCAGCTTCCTGGGATGGGCTCCTTCGCCACCTGCTGCGCCGGGGATTCTCCAAGAAACAGGTGGAGGAGGCGGGGCTGGCGCTGCCGCGCAAAGATGGGAGTGGGGCGTATGACCGCTTTCGAAACCGGCTGATGATCCCGATCTGCGATCCGACGGGTCAAGTGATCGCCTTCGGCGGCCGTGTCCTGGACGATTCCCTGCCGAAATACCTGAACTCTCCGGAGACCCCTATCTATAAAAAGGGGGCGCATCTTTTCGGTCTGCACCTGGCGGCACCCGCCATTCGCGATCGGGGGTCGGCCCTTGTGGTGGAAGGGTATTTCGACCTGATCGCGCTGCACGCGCATGGCGTACAACACACCGTGGCAGTCCTGGGCACAGCGCTGACCGCTCAACAGATCGGCCTGCTCCGCCGGTTTACGACACGGGCGTTACTGATATTCGATCCGGACCCGGCCGGGATCGCCGCGGCGAGGCGTTGCGTCGAGAGCTTACTCAACAGCGGGCTGGACTGGCGGGTGATCCTGCTGCCGGACGGAGAAGATCCTGATCGTTTTCTGCGGGAGCGCGGCCCGTCAGCGTTCGCCGAGGCGCTCGCACAATCGAAGGACCTGATAGAGTTCCTGCTCGATCGGAAGGTCTCAGGGTTCGATCTGACCAGCCCCGAAGGCCAGGCCGAAGCGGTGAATGCCGTCCTGCCCATCTTAGGCGCCGTCGGTAATGAGATTACGCGGCAGCGTTATTCGGAAAAGCTGGCGCGCCGCGTATCGCTCTCCAATGACGCGATCGTCCGCGAGCTCAACCTCCAGGTGAGAGGCCGCAAGCGGGACACCATGCCGCCAACGCTGCAACCCAGAGGGTTGCCGTCGATAGAGTGGAAGCTTATCCACCTGGCGCTGCACCATCCCGGCGCGGCCCATCGTGTGCGGGAGTGCGTGCGGCCGGAGGAGTTGGAGGATCGCATACTTCGCAGGATCTTTCAGTACGCGATCATGGAGCCCGAGGCGAGCCGTGGCGCGATACCCCTCGCGATGGTAGAACCGGGAGCGCAGCGGGTACTCACGCAGTTGTTGGCAACAGATCTCGGGGAGTACGACGGGGAGGAGGCGATTGAGCGAGCCCTCTCCGATTATCTTGCGCGCCTCGCAGTCAGGCATGAGCGCGAAAAGGGCGATGAACTCCGGCGACAGATGGAAGTGGCCGAACGAGCGGGTGATCATGCGACCGTTACGCGCCTGCAGGCCCAGTTTCTTGCGCTCAGCCGCGACCGGCCTCCTCTTGCGTCCGGACAGTATCGCGGGGCCTTGAGATAACTTATAGCTCATAGTTTCATAGCAGATGACTGACAGATGGAAATAAAAGGGAGACAGTATGGCAAATGCGCACGAGCCAAGACGACCGTCGAAAGCCGCTCGATGGAGAACGCGCAGTCAGGTCACGCGCCCTCTTCATGTGGTTCGCAAGCGGGCTGTCTTGAGTAAACGGGATAAGACAGAGGCGGCCCCTGTTACTCCGCCGGCAAAGGACGCTCGGAGCAATACCGGCTCCAGAAACGCCAAAAAGCCGGCCACGATAGTCCAGGCTGCTGTCAAAGAGGGGATCAAGCCGCTGGTGTCGCTCGGGCGGAAAAAGGGGTATCTGACCTACGATGAGGTGAATAGCTTTCTACCGGAAGAGGTCACATCCGGCGACCAGATCGATAAGATTCTCAATCTCTTCGATGAGATGGATATCGAAGTCGTTGATGAAACACAGCGATCTAAAGCGGCCAGATCGCCTGCGCCCCAGCAGGAAGAAGAAAGCGCCGAGGCGGAACCAGAGCTGATTCCATCGACCGTCGGCAGGACCGACGACCCGGTTCGGATGTATCTGCGGGAGATGGGGAAAACCCCGCTGCTGACCCGTGAAGGGGAGATTCAGATTGCGAAACGAATCGAAGAAGGCCACAAAGAGGTAGCCGAAGCTGTCTGCCAGGCGGGGGTCGCGGTTCGGGAGATCACGGAAATCGGGGAGCGGCTTTTGCACGGCAGGGCTCGTATTTATGAGCTGCTCTCGCTCAATGAGTTCGACGAGCTCTCCGAGCAGAAAGAGCGCGAGTTGCTTGTCGAACACACCCCGTCCCTGGAAGCCCTCCGGGATGAGCAGGTCAAGATCGATGGCCTCCGGCGCCGTTACCAGCGCGGCGTTGGCCGTCTCAGCGAGCGGTGGCAGCAGAAGATCCTGGATGAGCTGGCGCGCCGCAAGGCGGCGCAGGCCACACTGATTCGAAAGCTCCATGTGAACCAGCGGGTGATCGAGCGGGTGGTGGCCAGAATCCGCAATCTCCTGGAACGGATCGAACAGGGCGAGCAGGAGCTTCGTGAGGTGGCGCGGGTCCACCACTTGACTATGGAGGATATCCGAATCATCTCCGGCAACGGCCGGGGTAAACCGGTCGCCTTACGAGGAATTCTACGTCGGACGGGGCTCGACCGGAAGGGGCTGGATGAATGTGAACACGCCGTCACGGCTATCCAGCGAAAGATTCGGAGGGTCGAAGAAGAGGCCGATGCCTCCCCAAAGGAGTTGCGGTCTTTGCTGCATGCCATTACCAACGGCGAGCGAAAGGCGTATCTGGCGAAGAAGGAGATGGTGGAGGCCAACCTCCGCCTGGTGATCAGCATTGCGAAGAAATACACCAATCGTGGCCTTCAGTTCCTTGACCTGATTCAGGAGGGGAACATCGGCCTGATGCGGGCGGTCGATAAGTTTGAATACCAACGGGGATATAAGTTCAGCACGTATGCCACGTGGTGGGTCCGCCAGGCGATCACGCGAGCCATTGCCGATCAGGCCCGCACCATCCGGATCCCTGTTCATATGATCGAAACCATCAACAAGTTGACCCGCGCCTCCCGGTACCTGGTTCAGGAATTTGGCAGGGAGCCGACCCCGGAGGAGATCGCCCAGAAGATCGATCTGCCGGTTGATAAGGTCAGGAAAGTTCTGAAGATCGCTCAGGAACCGATCTCTCTGGAAACGCCTATCGGAGAGGAGGAAGGATCTCATCTAGGCGACTTCATCGAGGATAAAGCGGTGATCTCCCCGATCGAGGCCGTCATCGGCATGAACTTAAGCGGCCAGACCGAGCAGGTACTCGAGACGCTGACGGAACGGGAGCAAAAGATCTTGAAGCTCCGTTTCGGGCTCGGGGATGGACGGGATCATACCTTGGAGGAAGTAGGCCAGCAGTTTGATGTGACCCGCGAGCGGATCAGGCAGATTGAGGCCAAGGCGCTACGGAAACTCCGCCACCCCACTCGGAGCAGGAAGCTCAAGAGTTTTGTGGAATCCTAGGGCAGCGTATCCAACGATTCGTTACACCTTCCGTTCGCCCTGAGCCTGTCGAAGGTGCAGTAGGTCAATAGGTTCCGTTCATGGGTTCGACAAGCTCACCACGAACGGATTGGAAAGGTATTTGTGGGACACTGCACTAGTTGCTGATCTTCTGCTGGGGCCCATAGCTCAGTTGGTTAGAGCCCCCGGCTCATAACCGGGTCGTCCCTGGTTCGAGTCCAGGTGGGCCCACCACGGTTGTCGCTAGTCTCTTGCCACCGGAGGGCAACGTGCTTCAGGACTTAGAGCAACTCATCGAACTACAGGGGCTCGACGCCGAAATCGCCGTGCTCGATGGGGCCATCGCCACCATCCCGGATCAGATCCGGATGATGGAGCAGCAATTAGTTCAAGCCAAGGCAGTCCTCGATGCGGCCACCGCTGAGGTGGAAAAACTCCAGAAGCTTCGCCGCCAGAAAGAGCGCGAGTTGGATGAGGCCGGCAGAGAGCTCAAAAAGCGACAAGGTCGTCTCTATGAAATCAAGACCAACCAGGAATACTCTGCAACCCTGAAGGAGGTCGATGGGCTGAAGCAGAAGATTTCAACGCTAGAGGAAGAGATTCTCGTCAGCCTCGACGATATCGATCGCGTGATGAAGATCCGGGGTCAGGAGGATGAGAAGGTCCGGGTCACACAGGCGGAGTTCCTGAAGAATAAGCAGCAGCGACAGGACGAGTTGCAAAAACTACAGGGCCGCCTGTCGATATTACGAAAGACCAGAGAAAGCCGGTCGAGGAACGTAGAGGCATCCCTGTTACAGTTATACCTTCGGCTCCTCAAGAGTCGAGACGGCCTGGCGGTAGCCAACGCAACGAGCCGTTCTTGCGAAGGTTGCCACGTAACCATCACGCCTCAGTTATACAATGAGATTCGCCGGAACGAGGAGATTCGCACCTGCGAAGGATGCGGTCGGATCCTCTATTGGAAAGGGTGATGACGGCGCGGAGCGCGGGGGGCCCGGATACCGGCCCGACCCCGCGCGGGCTGCGACTGGTGATTCACATCGACGGGGCGGCCCGCGGAAATCCAGGACCGGCCGGGATCGGCGTCATGCTGGAGGCAGGGGACGGACTATTGCACCACGCGTTCTGCCAATACATCGGCACAGCGACCAACAACGTTGCCGAATATGAAGCGCTCCTTTTTGCGCTGAGGGAGGCAGGGAAACTTCACCCCGCCGTGATCAAGATTCGATCCGATTCCGAGTTGCTGGTCAGACAGGTTCAGGGCAGGTATCGAGTCAAAAGCCCGCGTCTCGCCGCGTTATACGCGCAAGCGCTCACGCTCATACATCAGCTATCCGCTGCCGGCTGTCAGTTGTCAGTTGAGCATATCGGTCGTGAGCTGAACCGCCAGGCGGACGCGCTCGCAAACCGCGCGCTCGATGAAGCGTTGTCCGAAGCGCCCCGCGAGGAGGGCCAATCGTGAATGGACAGCAGCGGGCCTTCTCGCCCCTGCTTGGGCTGTCGGTCATCCTGGCCGTCGTCCTCCTTGCCGGCAGTATCTACCTCTGGAACCTGTACAATCAACTGGTCGTGATGGACGAGGGGATCAGATCAGCCTGGGCCCAAGTCGAGAATCAGTTTCAGCGCCGGGCGGACCTGATACCGAATCTGGTTGCGACAGTGAAAGGGTATGCCGCTCACGAGCGAGAGGTGTTGGAGAGCATCGCCGATGCCAGGGCGAGGATGGCGGGAGCCAAGAGCGTTGAGGACAAGATCAGCAGCAGCAACGCCTTGGATGTGGCGCTTGGACGCCTGCTGGTGGTCGTGGAGCGGTACCCGAACCTCAAAGCGGATCGGAGCTTCATCCGCCTGATGGATGAGTTGGCAGGAACAGAAAACCGATTGGCCGTCGAACGAAAGCGATATAATGAGCTGGTGCAGGGCTACAACAGCCGGATTCGCAGCTTTCCTGAGCGGATCGTCGCCGGACTGTTCCATTTTCAGCAGGCGAGCTACTTCCAGGCGGCTGAGTCGGCGAAGGCGGCGCCAACGGTAGAGTTTGCCAAGTGAAGGCGGACAGGTCGGTACGGCGGAGCGCGCAGACCGCCCCTGCCAGGTGCGCGGACATCCTCGAGAGCAGCCTGCAAGGGCTGGGGTTCGGTCGAGTGATCCGTCACCTTGCGCTCCTTCGAGCCTGGGACAGGGCCATAGCCGATCGGATCAAAGAGCGGGCAAGTGTGGAGGATTTCAGGGGTGGATGTCTGTACCTCTGCGTTCAGGATCCCATCTGGATGCATGAGCTCCACATGCTGCGCCACCAGTTGAAGACGATCCTGAATAAGGAGGTCGGCGAGCCGGCGGTGGGCGAGATCGTACTGAGAATCGGCCGAACCCGCCAGTATCCTTCCGCGAAACGCGCTCATCGCGCTGGGCAGAGGATCCCGGCGGTTCCACCTGAGGTTGAGGCGAGCATGGCAAAGGTGCTGACCCCTCTCAGGGATCTGCCCTGTTGTGATGCCATACAGCGACTCTTTCAACGATGGGTGTCAAGGTCACAGTGACGCGCAGACCGTGTCAACCAACAGGGCAGCTCATTCGTTTATAATAGCGAGATCATGTATATGACTTGCGAAAATTAGGGTCTTCAAGTACAATTTTTGTCGGTTCGTGTAAATTGGAGCGAGAATTATCTCAGCCAAAACAGGTCTGATGAGGAGATCATTGTGAGCCATCAGCGAACGCTTCAGAGAATAGTTACCTGCGAAGGGGTAGGGATTCATACCGGCCAGTCGGTCAAGATGGCTCTGCGGCCTGCGCCGTCAAACTTCGGTGTCGTATTCAAGCGCATCGATCTTCCTCTCGCCCCTGCTATCGAGGCCACACCCGCGCACATCGTCGACGTCCATCATGCGACCACGATCGGCAAGGATGGCGTCAAGGTGAGGACCATCGAGCACCTGATGGCGGCGTTTGCGGGAACGGGGTTGGACAACGTGCTGGTAGAGCTTGACGGCGCGGAGGTTCCAGCCATGGATGGCAGCGCCGCACCGTTTGTCGAGCTGATCAGGAAAGCAGGTCTCAAACGACAGATGGTTGCCAGAACGTATCTCAAGATCAAAGAGCGTTTGGTTGTCGAGACCGAGCGCTCGAGCATTCAGATCGTCCCTTCCAAACGCCTCCAGGTCATTTATACGATGCGCTTCGACCACCCGCTCCTGGGAGAACAGTCGACCGCCTTCGACATTACCAGGGAGATGTTCGCCAAGGAGATTGCGTCTTGCCGGACCTACGGGTTCCTCAAAGATATCGAAGAGCTTCGCCGTCGCAACTTGGGCCTCGGCGGGTCATTTGAAAACGCGATCGTGATTGGCGAGGGGGGGGTGCTCAACGGCGATCTCCGCTTCCGGGACGAGTTGGTCCGCCATAAGGTCCTCGACCTGTTGGGAGATCTCTATCTCCTTGGCCGGCCTGTCGTCGGGACCATCATCGCTCACGGCGCCGGTCACCACCTTCACACCAGACTTGTCCGGGAGATCCAGCGCCATCTGGACCTGGAGCATCCGGCTTCCGTTCGTAGTGGCGTCATTGAGCGATGGGCAATGCCGTTGCTGCAGCCGGAACGATCCTTCGAGGTCGCCCCTTCGTAATCGGACTCCTGCGTACCACCTTTCACGCCACATACGTCATACCCCCCACGCGGTATCATTCGGCGCCGCCATGAGAAATCTCGAAATCGCCAAGCTGTTTCACGAGATCGCCGACCTCCTGGAGATCAAGGACGAAAACATCTTCAAGATCCGGGCCTACCGCCGGGCGGCCATGAACCTGGAGTCCTTGACCGAGGAGATCGAGGCGGTGGCGGTCCGCGGCGGCCTCGCCGACATCGCCGGGATCGGCAAGGACCTCGCAGCCAAGATCCAGCAGGCGCTCGAGACCGGGCGCATGGAGTATCTGGAGGAACTGCGCGCGGAAATCCCCAGAGGCGTGGTTGAGCTGATGGCGATCCCGGGTGTCGGCCCCAAGACCGCCAAGCTCCTCTTCCAGCAACTCCAGGTCGATTCGGTTGAAAGGCTGGAGGCGCTCGCCCTCCAAGGGAAACTCCTCGGCCTGCCCGGCATCAAACAGAAGACGGTCGACAATATCCTGAAGGGGATCCAGGTCGTCAAGGCGGGGCGAGAGCGGATGCCGCTGGGGCGGGCGCTGCCGCTGGCCCACGAGCTGGTCCAGCTCCTGGAACAGCTCCCCGACGTCAAGCAGATCAGCCTGGCCGGCAGCCTTCGGCGGATGCGCGAAACCGTCAAGGACTTCGACCTGCTGGTCACCTCAACGAAGCCGACCACGGTCATGGCGGTCTTCACGTCGCTCCCGCAGGTGGCGGAACTGCTGCTCCATGGCGAGACCAAGGCGACTATCCGCCATCGGGAGGGGATTCAGGTAGACCTCCGGGTGGTCGAGCCCGACTGCTTCGGCGCCGCGCTGCAGTACTTCACTGGCTCCAAGGCCCACAACATCCGCGTGCGAGAACTCGCGGTCCGTAAGGGGCTGAAGGTCAGCGAGTACGGCGTCTTCAAAGAGACTACCGGCACGCGAATCGCCGGCGCCACTGAGGAAGAGGTCTACAACGCGATCGGCCTGCCGTACATTCCGCCCGAACTCAGGGAAGACGCCGGCGAGGTCGAGGCGGCCCTCGAAGGGCGCCTGCCCAAGCTACTGCAACTCCGCCACATTCGCGGCGACCTGCACGCCCACACCAACTGGACCGACGGTCATCATCCCATGGAGGCGCTCATCGAGGCGGCCCAACGGAGAGGATACGACTATATCATCGTCTCGGACCACTCCCGAGCGGCCACCATCGCGGGCGGTCTCTCAGAGGAGAAGCTGCTCGAACAGATCAGCCAGATCCGCGCCCTCAGTAAGAAGTACACAAAAATTCGAATCCTGGCAGGCAGCGAGTGCGACATCCTGGCAGATGGGACGATGGACTTCTCCGACCGGGCGCTGGCCCAACTCGACATCGTGGTCTGCGCCATCCACTCCCGCTTCAAGCAGGATCGGGCCGGGATGACCGCCCGCATCGTCAGGGCACTCAGCAACCCCTATGTCCACATCTTCGCCCATCCGACCGGGCGCCTGATCGGCGAGCGTGACCCCTACGACGTGGATATGGAGGCGGTCTTCGCGGCGGCCAAACAGCACGACAAGGCACTGGAGATCAATGCCCAACCGTCGCGCCTCGACCTGAACGACCACCATGCGCGGCGGGCCAAGGAGCTTGGGGTCAGGCTTGCCATTAGCACCGATACCCACGTCCTCGACCAGCTCGACAACATGTCCCTGGGTGTTGCCACCGCCCGTCGCGCCTGGATTGAGAAGTCCGATGTCATCAATACCTGGCCCCTCGATCGCCTGCTCGCCTGGGCCCACAAAACCCGCCCCAGAGCCGCCTAACTCCTCACCGTTGTTGATTCAACATTGACGTGATACAGAATATGCGTCATTATCATGCATAATAATGATGCATAGAGGAGGCAATGAGATGAGAACCACCATGGACCTGCCAAAGGACCTGCTGGAAGAAGCCAAGAGGATCTGCGGCACCAAGACGATGACCGGTACCGTGATTCTCTCACTCCAAAAGTTGATTCAGTCCAAGAAGATCGAACGACTTCGATCCCTGCGAGGGAAGCTGGACCTCGACGTCGACTTGAAACGATTAAGGAAAGATCGAACCGTCACCCACTGACGTTGGCCGAAAGCGAAAGGTTGGGCCCTTGTGAGCGATGTCCTGGTAGACACCTCAGTCTGGCTGGAATTTTTCAGAGTGCAGGACTCCCCCTATGCGGAAACGCTCGACCAGTTGTTAGAGGAAGAACGGGTTTGTACCAGCGACCTGATCAAAGCCGAAATCCTCCCCGGAGCCCGGACGCCAAAACAGTTCCGTGAGCTCAAGGAGTATTTTGATGCCCTTCCGCTGGCAACCGCGCCGGCATCGCTCTGGGAGGAGATTATAGAGGTTCAGTCTCGACTGAAGCGGGGAGGGGTCAACGGAATCAGCATTCCGGACCTCATGATTGCCGTAGTGGCCAAGGCAAATAGCAAGGCCCTCTTCACCAAGGATCACGATTTTCAGCGTATCCAGCGGGTCCTGCCGGTCGAATTGCTGGAGTGTCCCTCATGAGCGAGAGTGGTGTGAAGGCGCTCGGTGGGACTGTTTGCGATAGAGGGGTTCTGTAAAGCGCGGCGGAGAACGGCAGAGGAGGAGACTCGCCCATGAAAACGATGAAGGATCTTCCGGAGATGGAGCAAATAGTACTTCACGAACTCCGGAGTCGAATCCAGCGGGAATTCCCTGGATGGACCTTCAGGATGACACTCTTCGGCTCCAGGGCTCGCGGGGATGCCGACCCTGACTCCGATATGGACGTTCTCATCGAAATCGAGGCCGAACAGATTACCTTCACTGAGAAACAGCGGCTTCGCACGGTGCTGGGCGAGGTCTCGCTTGATTTCGGCCTTGTGATCGCCACGCTGATTGCAGATCGACACCTGCTGGAAGAGCGCGGCGATTTCTCAATTTTCGAGAATATTCGGGAGGAGGGAATTCCCGAATGAGCAAGCAAGAGATCCGGGAGCTCCTTGAAAAGGCTCGACGAAGTCTCCACGCTGCCGAGCGCCTGGCACAAGATGGAGACTACGACTTCTCGGTCTCCCGCGCCTATTACGCCATGTTCTACGGAGCCCAGGCGCTTCTCCTGACCAGGGACATCCGGCGATCCAAACATTCCGGAGTGATTGCGGCGTTCAATCAGGAGTTCATCCAGAGCGGTGAGATCTCGCGCCATCATTTTCTCAGGCTGCGAGATGCATTTGAGGATCGGGCAGAAGGCGACTATGCCCTGATGGTAATTGCTGAGGAGCAGGCCCGCAGCGGGATCGCAGCCGCGCGCGAGTTCCTTGATGAGATCACCCGCCGACTAACCGTGTAATGACGCGAGACCAGTCCAGGTTTCCGGATGATTTTGTCTTTCAACTGACATCAGAAGAAGATAGAGCCTTGACCTCCTCACTCGGTGGTGGCAAGTATGATAAGCTCGAAAACGCGCATAGGCTATGATCCAGACCAAGGGCAAAGGTGTACTATAGGAATGGCGAACTCCTGTATTGATGGCGGGGATCGCGAAACAAAATGAGACTGACCGTTGTTGCGATTCGGCATCACCCGCGAGGACGGATCTACGAGGTCACAGCCGATGGGAAGACTGTTTCAATTCTCTTTACATTTCATGTCTTGGACAGGATCGCTCGATGGCGGCTCACAGATCGGAAGTCAGGCTCTGCTTGTTCCAGAGGAGGTTCTCCTGGGCCACAGGAGCCGCTTTATCGCCCATCGTAGGTCTGGAAGCCACGTCGCCGGGCAGTGTATCAATATGAGGGAGATATGCCGGTGCTGATCACCGTGTACCATCCATTTGCGGAACGCTACTTTCAGGGAGGCAGGACACATGAAGATCACATATGCTCCTGATGCGGATGTACTCACCATCCAACTGCGAGAAGGGAAGCCCACTGATTCGCGAGATATCGCCGAGGGGGTCATCGTGCACCTATCGGCAAAAGGACAACCTCTGGAAATCGAGATCCTCGATGCCTCCAAGGTTGTGCAGAAGAAGGACGTGGAGGTGTCCATGGAGCCACTCTTCTCTGCTGCGTAACCTGGACATGCAGGAGCGCCGCCCTGCTCTGGATCGCGCCGTTCTGGAGCAAAGGCTCACGACGAGGGATGCGGACCCTGATTCCGAGTCAAATGGTCATGCTACCCATGCATCATGCAAATTTCCCCCACCCGTCCCCTCCCCTTTGATGCCATCCGGCAGCTCATGACGCCGCCGGAACCCCGGCCTAAACGCATCGGCTTCCGGGTGGAGGAGGCGGGACCGTCGTATCGGACGCGGCGCCTGCGCCGCTTGCCTATTCCAACATCCCTCGCCCCCTTTTAGGGGAGAGGGCGGGGGTGAGGGAGAAGCGGTGATCGGGTCTGCCTGGGTGAGGCTTCGGTCGGGAGCGGGGAGGTAAAAGGTCACGTGAGCAACAACGTCCCACTGCTTTCAGACGAGCAACTACGCGGCATCCAGGGTGTAGACGGGTACCTCAGCGACACGTCCGGGGGCTGGGTGCGAAGCGAGCAGCGCTTCGATGCGCTTGACTGTCTCCGCCGAGAATGTTTCCTCGCCGCACTGGCGGCACACCAGTGCGGGCACGCCCTCGATAGACACAAGGGCTCCGCTCACTGTGGTTGCGAAGGTAACGTGGGCAGGTTCTTCAAGACCGCCGCACACAGGACACTTACTAGCCATGAGAAGACCTCCGAATTCGCCAGTTCAACCATTCCGTTGGATCGGGCTCATAGACAGTCACGATCCGCATTCTCGAACGGGCGAGCTGAACATGAAGAGGACGTCCGTCTCGCGTGAATCCCAGGAGGAGCAGGCTTGGACCGTATTTATCGTCAGGATAGTCTTCGATGATCTCTGCGCGGCCCATAGCGTCTTCAATCTCATCAGTGCGAATATCGCGCCGGAGCATTCGAGCTGTTGCGTGCCGGGAAATTTCGTAATGCGCCGTCCGGAACGCAATGCGGACCTTCTCCAGGTACTCTCGATCATCGGCCACAAACCATATCATAGCAGAGAAGCGCACCACATTAAAGTTACGTTTCTCCAGGAAAGCTCCAGAGTGCTAAGTACCCGTAACCACGCTCCACGGGGTCCACTGGTCCCGCGAGTGCAGGCGCTCCGCCAAGTGAACAACTACCGCCTGGAAGGCGGTAGCTTCGGACCGTCGTCGATTCGAAATCGACTGTCGTCCTGGAGCGGTTCTCCTTCTTGCTCGGCAATGTACTGTTTGATCAGCGCATCGGTGATGGTCCCTGAGGTCACGGCAAAGTAGCCCCTGGCCCACAGGTGACGGCCCCAAAACTGTTTCCGGAGGTGGGCGAACTCCTCGAGGAGCATGCGGGAACTGATCCCTTTGAGCCACTGGACGATCTGGCTGACGCTCTGGTGCGGGCGGTAGGCGAGCAGGAGGTGGACATGGTCGCGGGCGACCTTGCCAGAGAGAATCGTCAGCTCATGTTCCATGGCAATCTCGCGGAGCAGATCGCGGACCCGGAGGGCCACGGGCCCCACGAGGACCGGTTTCCGGTACTTCGTGACCCAGACAAGGTGGAACTTGAGGTCATGTTTGCTATGCGGCCCACTCCGGTAGCTTGGCACGCGACCATACTACCACACCCCTGGACTCGCCTGAAGGCGAGGGTTTTCGACCATCCCTGAGGCGGAGAATAATCCCTCCCCACCTCCCTTTGTCGAAGGGATGATTGACCCCTCTTTGGTAAAGAGGGACGAGGGGAGATTTTATTAGTCGGTGTCAGTTAAATTATGATACCGTTAATAACCGATGAGTTCACTGAGCGCTCTGAGTCCAGCGATAAGCATCGAGTAATCTATTCTTTTCATCCGCGGTCAGCGTGTAATGCTGGATGCTGATCTGGCAGTTCTCTATGGTGTATCGACGCGGGTCCTCAACCAAGCAGTGAAACGGAACCGGGAACGCTTCCCCGAAGATTTCATGTTCCGCCTGACGGTAGCGGAGAAGGCAGAGGTGATCACAAACTGTGATCACCTCCGACGACTCAGGTTCTCCCCTGCCCTCCCCTACGCTTTTACCGAGTATGGGGCAATCATGCTGGCGAGCGTCCTCAACACGCCAATTGCGGTTCAGGCCAGCGTGCAAGTCGTCCGGGCCTTCGTTCGGCTTCGGGAAATGCTGACAACGAACAAGGATCTCGCCCGCAAGCTGCATGAACTCGAAAAGAAATACGACGCCCAGTTCAAGGTCGTCTTTGATGCCATCCGGCAGCTCATGACGCCGCCGGAACCCCGGCCTAAACGCATCGGCTTCCGCGTGGAGGAGGCGGGACCGTCGTATCGGACGCGGCGCCTGCGTCGCGCGCCGACCTTTCTATCATCCCTCTCCCCTGGAGGGAGAGGGCCAGGGTGAGGGGGAAGCGATGATCGGAGGACTGACCGGGCGGAGCTTCAGCCAGAGACAGACAGGCGATGATTCAAAGCGAGTCAGGCACGTGGAGTTTGGGTAGACAAAGAGACGGGAACGTGGTCGGCAGCGAGAGGCGGCGGTCCACCCCAGATGAGGACGTCGAGACACAGATCGGCGCCATTGCTCCAGACTACGGTTCCGCCCTCGGCGTGGACTTCCCGGAACCTCTGTGGGTTCTGGAGCAGTTCTTCGAAGATCCGCCCGTTCATGAGCGGACGGATGTCCCGGTCGATCACGGCATCGTTCGTGAGGTGGAGACGCAAACGAAACCCCTCCAAGGGCTCGACTGCGCGAATCCTGATGAGAGCCATGAGAGTGTCTCCTTACTCCAGGGGAGAAATCGGTCGCGGTGCAACGCAGCCCATTATGGCGAAACATATTATGAACGCCGAACTACACCAACTCCACTGCGAGCCAACAACGCCCCTAATCGGCGAGCATGGCCTCGACGTGACGCTTGAGCGTGGGAATGCGCCGATGAACGACACGCCAGACAATCTCGATATCCACGCCAAAGTACTCATGGATCAAGATATTTCGCAACGCGGTGATACTCCGCCAGGGTATCTCGGGATACCGACGCTTCAACTCGGGAGGGAGGTTCTTGACCGCTTCGCCGATCACCTCCAGATTACGGATGACTCCATCCTGAACCATCGTGTCGTCGAAGAAAGGCTTGCGCCCTTGGGCTGTGTACTTCTCGATGCGGGCGATGGCATCCCGGATGTGATGCAGGTAGACGGCTGCGTCCTTCACAAAGGTCTCGCCTCTGCCAGGACCCCATCCCGGAGGTACGGGCTCAGGGCCGCCTCGGTAAGAACGTCCACGCGACGCCCCAAGAGGTCTTCGACGTCCAACTTGAAGGCGATAAGATCCAGCAGGTCACGGTCGGGGGCCAGGTCCACGAGGAGGTCGAGGTCGCTGGCCGCATTGGCTTCACCCCGCGCGCGCGATCCGAACACTCGCACGCGGACGATCCCATGTGCGGCCGCAAGACGCCGGATCTCCGTAGACTGTTGCGTCAGGTCAATAGAGGCCATTGCACATCCTTGAGAGAAAGGTCGGCCCGGTTAACGATACTATAGCATACCCGAACCACTACGTGCAGCCGGGTAGAGCTACTGCAGGGGATGGCCGGGTGGGACGATGGTTGCCCGACCAGTCCCCATTGCCGATCGGCTTCCGCGTTGAGAGGCGGCAGACTCGGGCTATCGGAGGGGGCGCCTGCGCCACGCGTCATCTCGCCCCCTGCTTTCCCTTTGCCGTAGGTAGGATTAACCCCTCTTTGACAAAGAGGGGCGATGGGAGATTTTCTTAGTCGATGTCCGTTAAACTATGATACCGTTAATAAGCGATGAGTTTACGGGGAGTTCTGAGTCCAGCGCCCAACATTGAACGAACCCGGAAACGCTTTCCCGATGATTTCATGTTCCGCCTGACGGTGGCAGAGAAGGCGGAGGTGATCACACACACCGTGATCGCCTTCACCGAGCGTGGGGCCATCATGGCAGCAATGGTTCAAGCGAACCGGCGCGCGAGCCCCACCAAATCCCTCTCCCCTGGAGGGAGAGAGTGGGGGTGAGGGGGGTTGGTCGATTATGGTGACGCTGCGCCGCGTGTCAGTGCGGTGATGGAGGAACTGCCCGGGCGGGGCGTTGGACCGGGCCAGGGGGACGAATGCTAACGCGGGCAACAACATGCCGAATATTTGCGATCGACGAAGAACTGGAAGTGAACTACCCCGCAGCAAGCTGCGGGGCATCAAACACCAGAGCAAAAAGAAATCTGCGCGGCAAGCCGCGGGGAATGAACCCTCAGTAGATTCAACGCCGTAGCACAGACATGACGGAGAAGCAGTGTCGCGCAACGACCAGGTGATCCGACAATGGCATCTCCTGCGGAGGCTGGAGTCTGCCTGTGGCGTAACGATCGAGGAACTCACAGAAAGCCTGCCGGACGACTACCGGCGCCACCCCCGCACCCTCCGCCGGGATCTGGAGGCGCTAGAGGCGTCCGGCTTCCCGCTCATCACCGAACGCGTCGACGGCCACACCCACTGGCGACTTATGGATGGCTTCCGGCACGTCCCCGCCCTTGCGTTTTCCCCAACCGAACTCATGGCGTTGACCTTCAGCCGTGACCTGCTCAAACCTCTGGAAGGAACCGCGATCAAGGGCGCCCTCGACTCCGCCCTGAATAAGGCCACCGCCGCCCTGCCCCCTCAGGGGCAGACCTACGTCAGGCAGATGCAGGACTTCTTCTCAGTCGGGCTCGGCCCGCACAAGAACTATCGGCAACACCAGGACACGATCGATCGCGTCACCCAGGCGATCGCTCACCTGCGTACCCTTCAGATTCGATACTACTCTGCGTCCCGCAACGCCACGACGCGCAGAGAGGTCGATCCCTATCGCCTCTGGTATGTCGCCGGCGCCCTCTACCTGATTGCCTACTGCCACTGGCGCCGCGAGGTGCGCCTGTTTGCCGTGGACCGCATCCGCTCCCTTACCGTCACCGATCATCCCTATCAAATGCCGCTCGGCTTCGATCTGGAGGCGCATGTGCAAGATGCTCTCGTGGTCATGCGGGGGAAACCGGTCACGGTCGAGCTCCTGTTCAGCAAAGCCGCCGCCCCGTGGGTGAAGGATCGGGTGTGGCACCGGAGCCAGACCCTGACGCCGCAGAAGGGCGGGCGCCTGAAGATGATCCTCAGGGTTGCAGACACGCCTGAACTGGTCGGATGGATTCTGAGCTTCGGCGGTGAGGTACAGGTGCGGAAGCCCGCAGCCCTTGCCGAAAAGGTCCGCGAGCAGGCCCGGCGGATTCTGCAATCCGCAATGCTTGAGGGACGCTCACGATCGGCGGTGCGTGGATCGAAGAAGACAGAGGCGAACGACGTATCGCAGCAACGCTGAGCAAAGGAGATTTTCGATTCCCAACGGAAGTGACCCCGGATGTCACAGTGGGCTGGGATACTAACAATTATACGTCGGAGCGGCTCTGCCCCACGCAGACGAGGTGTCCCTCCCCTCCAGCCTCACCCAGGGTACTCCCTCTGGGTGCGGAGCGCAGCCCTTCTTACGTTCCCCTCTCCCCTGGAGGGAGAGGGCGGGGGTGAGGGGGGCAGTGCCGGTGGGTGTGACCGGGCGTGACCCCTGGTCGGGGGCAGGGAGGCGAAAGTTAACACGGGCGACAACTTGCTGGGGATTTACGGTCGAGGAAGAACCGCATTCCGACTCGTGAAAACTCGAAAGGCAACGCGTGAACTGGTGCCCTTGGTGCTTGAACGCTGCCTACCAAACGGTGGCAACGATTCTGGAGTTGGTAATGGTTTGATCTCTCGTGATGAGACTGGCTTTCCGCGCGAGGGTCTCAGCCACCAGGATCCGGTCATGCATCTCGGGTATCTCGGTCAGCGTCGGGGGCCCTTGCGAGGGAGCGTCCGAACGTGCTTGTCCAGGCGGTGAGCCCAGATCTGCTTGGCTGCCGTCAAATCCTTATCGCTGAGCGCGACAAGTTCGGGGAAGGCGCCGGCAAGTGGGCCAAGGTCCTCGGTAACGGCTGCTTTCTCCTGGCGGAGAATCTGGAGCGTTACCTTCTCATTGGGTTGCAGTTTCAACTTGCGGGTGGGCCTTAATACCCCGTCCCGGAACACGGCAGTGACCTTGGCTGGCATTTGCTGTGACCTCCTTATATTATGTATCACACTGGGACGATCTCTCGCAACAGGGAAGGCGCCAGGAGAGGTACCTGTGAACATCCCTGCAGGTCGTCTTTGATGCCATCCGACAGCTCATGACGCCGCGCCGGATAAGCCACGGCCTAAACGCATCGGCTTCCGGCTGTCTGCGGATCTAGGTCGTCGGATCGAGCGGTTCGAGGAATGGAAAGCGGTGGAAGTCGGTGTCTCGGGTGTAAATGCGCTGAATCCCGTGCTCGCGCATCAGAATGGCGGTGTGGGCGTCGTGTATCACGTTCCCGGCGAGGTGCGGGAGCTCCCCGAATACCTCGGCGGCGACCGTAGGATGCCTGTCCGTGGGGACGAGGATGCCCAAGCCGGGGGAGGCCAGCAATGCTTCAATGAATTCCCACGCGCGTGCCGCAGGCCAGGGCTGCCGGAAAACTCGGGGGTGCGTCGTCACCCGGAGGAATTCGTACAAAATGCCCCAAGTCAGGTACCAGGCCGAAGTCTGAACGCGCCAGTCCTGGAGGCATGCATGGCACTGGCGATGGAAAGGGGAATCCGCATCGGCGGCGTAGATGAGGACGTTCGTGTCCGTGACAAACACTACCGGCCTTCCATGGCCTGATACAGCGCTTCGCGGTCCGCGACGTCCACGAGGTGGCCCCCGCTTCGAAACGTCGGCAGCGGAGGGAGGTTGCTCCGCCTCCGCTGGGCGCGAAACATCAGGCGAAGCGCGGACTCCACCATCTCGGACATCGTCCGCCCTTGCTTGGCCGCCTCGCGCTTGAGAAGGGCCATGACGGAATCATCGATATTCAGCGTAGTCTTCATATGGAAAAACATACCGCAGAGATGGCGATATGTCAAGCATCACAGGGCGCAGGACATCGCATCGGCTTTCGCAACATCGAGATCATGCGGGCCTTCGTGCGGCTGCGTCGGATGGTTGCCTCCAACGCAGAACTGGCTCGGCGTCTGCATGAACTCGAAAAGAAATACGACGCCCAAGTGAACTACCCCGCAGCAAGCTGCGGGGCATCAAACACCAGAGCAAAAAGAAATCTGCGCGGCAAGCCGCGGGGAATGAACCCTCAGTAGATTCAATAGGCAAAAGGATGACAGAGACAGACCTAGCGGCTGAATGGGAAGAGCTGTTCGCTCATACCCCGAATCAAGATAACAAATGGCATCGTCTGGCCGATCACTTGCTTGATGTCGCCTGCAGAGCGTGCAAGCTGGCTTCTAAATTCGAGATGGGCGATTTCGGGTATGACGCCGGACTCCTGCATGATGCCGGAAAGGTCAATCCCGAATTCCAGAAGTATCTGAGAATGTGCAAAGCCGACTCGCCAGGCCAACCCCATATAAAGATACCGCACTCCGTATACGGGTGCTATTTCTGCAAAGAGGCCTTAGAGTTTATCAGACCCATTGTCGCTGGGCATCACGCCGGGATTTATGCGATGCGCGAAATGGACGGTCTTCTTAGACGCCATCAAGCAAAGACGGAGGGAATTCAGAAGTTAGCCGGGGAGTTCATTCTTCAATATCTCCGGCAAGTTGAACTACCAGAGCGTTTTCAAACGGATTGGTTGGCTCAAGAAACTGTCTTAAGATTTCTCTTCTCCTGCTTAGTGGATGCGGATTCCAGAAGTACGGCTATACACGATAAGCAAGAGCCTGCTGAACCACCGGCCCGATCCTCCATCCCGGAGTGCGCAGAATATTTCCAGATGAAATATCTATCAAAATTTAATGACGCAGAACCTACAGAATTAAACCGGATTCGGAGAGAGGTCTACGAGAAGTGTCTTGAGAAAGCTCGGCAACCTCAGGGTGTGTACCGACTTACGGCTCCAACAGGATGCGGAAAAACCTACGCCTTGATGGCCTTCGCTTTAGAGCACGCCAAGAAGAACGAACTAGAACGGGTTGTTGTGGCTCTGCCTTATACCTCAATCATTGATCAGAACGCTAAAGTGTACCGTGACTACCTTCCAAAAGAGGCCCTCCTTGAACACCACTCCGGAGTAGAAATTGATCCCACGGAAGAAGACTCCTCGGAACAAAGCAGACGAAGGCGCGAAGCAGCGGCTACCTGGGAGCAACCCGTTATCATCACGACCACGGTACAACTCTTCGAAAGCCTGTTTTCCAATAAACGGTCCCGGTGTCGAAAACTACACAATCTCACGAACAGCGTGATCGTGCTGGATGAAGCGCAAACGCTCCCTCCTCGTCTTCTGGAACCGACGGTGGATATGCTGAACATCCTGGTAAGGTACTTCGGCGTTACGGTCGTCCTCTCCACGGCTACCCAGCCTGCATTCGGACCGGGGTCTTCTCTGCGCGTAAAATTGAAAGAGCCTGCCGAAATCCTCGATAACCCTACTCAGTATTTCCGAGATCTCGAGCGAGTAACGTACCAGTTTGATGATCGAGAGATGACCTGGAAGGAACTGGCTGAGGATATTCGGAAAGAGCCCCGAATCTTAGTCGTTCTCAACAGAAAAAAGGACGCAGTAAATCTGTGGAAAGAGCTCAAAGACTTGGAGCCTTACCACCTGTCGGGGCTGCTATGCCCGGCACACCGCAAAGAGAAACTCGCTGAGATAAGGCTGAAGCTAAAGAACGGGCACAAATGCTGCGTAATCTCCACCCAGGTGGTCGAAGCAGGAGTAGACCTGGACTTCCCGGTCGTATACCGGGCATTCGGCCCCCTTGACCGGATCGTCCAAGCCGCAGGACGCTGCAACCGGGAGGGGAGATCCCGGAAGGGTTTCGTAAGAGTGTTTCTGCCCTCTGAAGGAGGAGCCCCAAGAGGAGAATACGGCCTCGCAATGGAAGCTGCGCGAATTGTCCTGCGTCAGCCCGGCGCAAACCTTCACGACCCGGAACTCTACGAGAGATTCTTCAAAGCTTTCTATCGGGGCATCAAGCCTGACCTAAAGAATATCCAAGACCGCAGAAAACAACTTGATTACCCAACGGTCAATGACTCGTACCAGTTTATCAAGAAAACCTATACAGTGGTCATTCAAGATTACCCAAAAGAAGGCTCTCCAGTTCCCGGCATCCTCGCCAGAGTTCACGCAAAAGGCCATGTCTCAAGAGGTGACTGGCAGAAGTTACAACAATATGCAGTTTCACTACAGCAATACAATTACGAGAAGTTGTTTCAGAGGCAGGACATCATAAAGGACAGCATCCTGGGAATGGATCTTCTTAGAAAAGGAATTTACCACCCAGATTTGGGCATCGGAGAACCCGACGTCATGGACCCAATGGACCTAATCGTTTGAGGAGGTGAAAAGACCATGCCTAATCATCTCGTGCAGGTAAAGGTCTGGGGGAAATACGCCTGCTTCACACGTCCAGAAACCAAGGTGGAGCGGGTGAGCTACCCGCTTTTAACTCCCAGTGCGGCAAGGGGCATCTTGGAGGCCATCTACTGGAAGCCGCAGTTCCGCTGGCAGGTCACCGAAATCTGGCTGTTACAGCATCCCGAGCTTCCGAGGGGCGAATCCCAGTTTGAGAACTACATGCCGATCACCCTCAACGAAGTCTCTTATGAAGGAAGGGAGCATCCTCGGGAATACAACATAGAGGACCATCGCGTGCAACGAACCTGTCTAATATTACGGTGGCCGTGTTATCTGATCCGGGCGAGGGCACAAATATTCTGCAACACTACCAACCCCAAGGCTATCGAGGCGCAGTTTTATCGCCGGTTAGATGACGGGCAGTGCTTTCACCAGCCGTATCTCGGCCTGAGGCAATTTCCCGCTTATTTCAGCACAGGGGACGGAGCAGAAGAAGACAGGCTCGATATCACACAAGACCTTGGATCGGTCGTGCATTCGGTCGTCCGGCCTGAGGCATCAAAAAGAGTGCAGTATCGCTTCGTTCCGTGCTCCTTACAGGGAGGCCGTTTTGAGGTTCCTAAGCCGGAGGTGACAAAGTGATCCTACAGAGGTTGGTTGAAGTCGCACGCCCTCCAGAGGCTTCTTCTCAAGCGTCCCTGGGAGTTAAGGAAGTACCTATATCTGGTTACCTACTACTAACAGGAGACGGAACCTTCAGCACGTTTCAGACGGTGGAAAAAGGCGTAACTGTGCGGGGACCATATATAGACCCAACGATGAGTGGTAAACCAGGACTGGGAATTCACAAATTAGAGCACCTTGTTGGATTTAAATACCCACGTCCCACGGACGTGAAAACGAAACGACAAGAAGACACTTGCAAGGAAAAGCGTGGGCAAACGCGCGAGTTTATCCAGGAATGCCTCAGGCGTATTCAGACCCGTAACCCTGAAGCGGACCTGAGGAAATTACGGGCGTTCAGCAAATTTCTGGAGACTATAGAAAAGGAAGCCGACCCGTTTGCAAAAATCACTGAAGAAATAAAGACGAAAGAAATTCCCACGGCAAAATACGCCGCCGTCTTGGTGGACGATGACCTCTGGTTTCAACACGAGGAAATCACCCAATTCTGGGGAGAAGATGGAACTGACTTAAGCGATGGTTGGCCTAAACGGAAGAGGTCAGCTAACGAGGGAACGAAGGAAGCTACTGAAAAGGACAGCCGGCGTTCACCTGAAAGTGAGGAGATCGCTGGGCAATGCGTGGTCTGTAATAAGGAGAGAAGGCTTGCCCGACTCATGGGAAGCAAGTTAGACGGGTTCGGTCGAGATAAACCCCAGCTAATCTCCTTCAACCGGGCCGCTTATGCCTCCCGAGGCCTCGAACAGACATACAACTCACCGATTTGCAAAGAATGCGCTGACCTTGTGCCCAAGGGGTGGAACGCTCTGATCGCAAAACCCGACAGCAGAAAATATATTGGGGGCCATCGCTACGTGTTTTGGGGGGACATTCCGCTCAAATCGTGGGAGAGAAATGACCCAAAGCAGTGGCTTGACCTCCTAAACAGGCCTTGGACTCGGCAACGCCAAAACGAAGCTACGAAGAAATTCCATCTCCTCGGGTTAGGTGCACACAAGTCAACGGCATACGTGGTCGCCTGGCTTGAAAAAACGCGGGATGATACGGCTGAGGCGATCATCCTGTGGGGGAAGTGGCAGAATCTGTTAGGCGAAAAGCAAAAGTGGTTCTACTCCATCGAGGATTTTACCCGTTCCCTCCGACCCAGAAAAAGTAGGTATAAGCCTGCGGAATTAAGCAAATACGAAATGAGCCTTTGCCGCGACCTTTACCTCCTGAGCCTCGGACAGGGGAGATGTCCGGAGCGTGTGCTACCCAGGCTGGTCAACCGTTTGGCTACGGAACTCGAGGACCTCTTCACGGCAATGGATCGGCTGGCTTTCCTTAACATCTGCCTACACTTAAAACAGAACAAGGAGGTGATCAACATGGAGGAGTTGAGCTCAGAGAACCAAAACGCGTTCAACGCGGGGAAGATATTCAACCTCATCGTCTGGGCGCAAAACGAAGCCATAGGTCGGGACACGGGAAAGACAATCCTTGCTGGCAATGCCCGATTAGCTTCAACCCGGCCCTCGTCCATCATCGGGCACCTGATCACTCGCCTCAACAGCATTTACCTGCCCAAATTACAGCGGGACAAAGTTGGGATCGCTATAACGATTACCGGCAAAATCAAAGAACTGATGAACAAAACCACCCTCCCGCTAAAGAACAGCCCAGAGCAAATGGGCTGGTTCTGGAAGGGTTATTATCACCGCCACATCGAGAACTTCAAGAAAGCAAAGGAGGTGGAGTAATGAGCTGGTACAAGGAACTCGCCGAGAAGATGGGCTACACACTGGAACTACCCGAGAGCAGTCCCGTCTTCGATCCCCAAAAGAAACATGATTTCGTTCTACTCTTTGAGGCAAAGAACTGCAACCCTAACGGAGACCCGGATAACGACAATACCCCCCGCCAGGATTTCGAGTCTCATCGAGGTTTGGTCACGGACGTTTGCCTGAAACGTAAAATCCGGGATTTCGTAGCCAGGGTCTACGGGACGGAACGGGAGAATCCAGAAGGCAAGGAAGGATTTTATCTTTACGTCAAGCATAAGGGACTTCTTCGCGACGAACATCGGGAAACAGCGGGCGGAAAAAAAGACATTCCAATGGAAGAAGCCCAAAAAATGATGCGTAACCGCTATTGGGATGTTCGCCTATTTGGTGCTGTCCTCAGTGTCGGCAAAGAAGATGCCGAAGAAGCCGAGGCGATGGAGGGGCTAACACAACAGGCAGAGCCCGAGGATACGCCAGCCCCGAAGCTCAAGAAGGATAAAAAAGTCAAAAAGGATTTCCTTCTTGATGGCGGGCAGTGCGTTGGCCCAATGCAAATCGGATTTGCAGAATCGAAATCGGACATCTCACCTCAGGCATTGGGTATTGTCCGTGATGCAAGGGTCTCAAACCCAGCAGAATCAAAGGAACTCAAGACAGCAATCTCAGCGATGCCAGGAGCCAAGCCATACCTTCCTTACGGGCTATACGAGTGCCGGGGGCATTACTCCCCGTGCTTAGATAAGCATAGTTTGGTCACCCAGGTAGACCTCGCCCTGTTCTGGAACGCCTTAAGGAAGATGTTCGAATCGGACCTCTCAAGTGCCCGACCTGGTGCAATGAACTCTGTGGCTGCCGGAGTCTTTACGCACGAGCATCGCCTCGGTAACTACCCGGCTCACAGGCTCTTTGACAGGATCGAGCAGAAGTTTGAACCGAACGGGCCGGACGTAAAGTACCCCCGTTCTTACCGTCACTATAAGTTAACGTGGCCTGACGATGGGAAAATCGTTGAAGGTGTTACGTTTACCACTCTCTTCAATGACTGGCAGAAATAGCTTTGAATGGCCGTGCGCCCCAGAGCAAGAGTTCTTGCGAAAGGGCGGATTTACCGAAAGGCTGTATCGAGTCAAATCCCAAGTGCGCAACGAAGGAAGAGGGATATGACTTTTCCCGAATCCGACCTCGTCCCGCTCTCGGCCTTGCAGCACTACATGTTCTGCCCGCGGCAGTGTGCGCTGATCCACGTGGAGCAGATCTGGGAGGAAAGCAGGCTGACGGCCGAGGGGCGGATCCTGCACGAACGGGTGGATGAGGGCGGGTCGGAGAAACGGCGCGACGTGAAACGAGTTTTTGCGCTGCCGATCCGTTGCCTGCGGCTCGGGCTTGTGGGTAAGGCCGACGTGGTGGAGTTCCACCGGCAGGCTGACGGCCGCTGGATACCCTACCCCGTTGAACATAAGCGGGGCCGGAGGAAGAAAGAAGACTGGGACCGGGTGCAGCTCTGCGCCCAGGCGCTCTGTCTGGAGGAGATGCTTGGCGTTGCGGTGCCTGAGGGTGCGCTCTTTTACGGTAAGGAACAACGGCGCGAAGTTGTCGCGATCGACGACGCGCTGCGTCAAGAAACCGAAGAAGTCGCGGCGGCCGTACATCGGATGTTGACGGATGGGCGCACCCCGCCGCCCGAGTACGCTCCCAAGTGCGACAGTTGCTCGCTCGTGGATGTCTGTCTTCCGCAAGGTGTCGGGGGGCGAGGAAACCGAGTGGCCCGATATCTGACGAAGGTCCTGGAAGAGCCATGAAAAAGCATCTGAACACGCTGTTTGTCATGACTCAGGGCACGTACCTCTCGAAAGAGGGCGAGTGCGTGCAGGTGCGGGTCGAGGGGGTTGACAAGGCCCACATCCCCATTCATACGCTGGGCGGGATCGTCTGCTTCGGCAACGTCCTGTGCAGCCCGTTCCTCCTCGGTCACTGCGCGGAGCATGGAGTGGCCGTATCGTTTCTGACGGAGAATGGCCGGTTCCTGGCCCGCGTGCAGGGGCCGGTGTCGGGCAACGTGCTGCTGCGGCGCGAGCAATACCGGTGGGCCGACGATCCCGCGAGCAGCACACGGATGGCGCGATATGTCCTTACCGGCAAGCTCGCCAATTCGCGGAATGTCCTGCTGCGAACCGCCCGTGACCACGGCGATGACGGGAGGGGTGAGGGACTTCGCGCCGCCGCTCTTCGCCTGGCCGATTGTCTGCGGCGGCTCGAACGCCAGGAACTGACCCTCGACGAGGTCAGGGGCATCGAGGGCGAGGCCGGCGCTGCCTACTTCGGCGCCTTCGATGCGCTGATCACATCGGACGATCAGGCGTTCCGTTTCAAGGGGCGTAATCGACGGCCGCCACTCGACCCGACCAACTGTCTGCTCTCGTTCCTGTACACCCTGCTTCTACACGATATCCGGGCGGCGCTGGAGTGCGTGGGTCTGGATCCCGCTGTCGGCTTCCTGCACCGCGATCGGCCCGGTAGACCTGGACTGGCACTGGATATCCTGGAGGAGTTCCGGGCCGTAGTGGCCGACCGGCTGGCCCTATCGCTCATCAATCTCGGTCAGGTGAAGGCAAAGGGGTTCGAGACGCTCGAATCCGGCGCCGTGCTCATGACGGATGATACGCGAAAGGAGGTGATCCTCGCCTATCAAAAGCGGAAGCAGGAGGAGGCGGAACATCCATTCCTCCAGGAGAAGATGGCCGTGGGTCTGCTGTGGCACGCCCAGGCCTTGCTGCTGGCGCGCCACATCCGTGGGGACCTGGACGGATACCCGCCCTATATCAGGCGGTGAGGTGCTGAATGTTTGTACTGGTGAGTTACGATGTGAACACCCAGGACGCGGAAGGTCGGAAGCGTCTGCGGAACATCGCGAAGACGTGTCAGAACTGGGGGCAACGGGTCCAGTTTTCGGTCTTTGAGTGCATCGTCGATCCGGCTCAATGGACGAAACTACGCGAAAAACTCATCGCAATAATGAATCCGGAGAATGACAGCCTGCGGTTCTATTTCCTCGGCTCGAACTGGAAGGGGCGCGTGGAGCACGTGGGCGCCAAGCCGACGCTCGACCAGGAGGGTCCCCTTGTCTTCTAAGGTGAGCTGGATTGAGACCAGCGCGAACCTGGAGCTGGCAGGAAAACCCGGGGAGGTTCGCAGGGCCGAATGTCCTCGGCATTTCAATGTCTTCGAGAAGCCGTCGGTCCGCATTCGCGTTAGATGGACCTGGAAAACACAGGTTCGCGCCAGCGCCTCAAGTTCCTCAAGCGCCACGCGGACTTGAAGAAGAACGGTCGCGCCCCGCGCGGGCGCGTGGATTGAAACCCCCGTTCCAGCTTAGCCACCGCCGGCGGACTCTGTCGCGCCCCGCGCGGGCGCGTGGATTGAAACCCCCGTTCCAGCTTAGC
>JAGWQH010000066.1 GCA_028870115.1 Candidatus Methylomirabilota bacterium | reverse complement strand
GCGCAGCTCGCCAGGATCATGACGGAAAGCGCCAATAACCAGATCCAGAATCGTTCCAAGAGCGTGCTGATTGTGAGCCTGCCTCTGCTTCGCATTTTGATATCGCACATTACCACAGGGTTGCAAAGGTTTTCAAGCGCGGTGATGAACGATGCTTCACAAAATCGACGAAAGCTCCTATGATACGGTAGCGTTGAAGACATCTCATCTCATCTCATCTCAGGATCACAATGGCAAAAGCAAAGATCTTAATTGCAGAAGACGAACCTGCCTCAAGAGCGGGACTGCAGGAGCTTCTCGCCGGCTGGGGATACGCGGTCACTGCCGCGGCTGACGGTCAGGAGGCTCTGGAGAAGGCGTCTGAACTTCAGCCGTCTCTGATTATCGCTGATCTCGTCATGCCGAAGATGGACGGCATCGCCCTCCTCCGCACCCTCAAGACCGATGCGACCCTCCCCTCCCTGATCATTCTGACCGGACAGGGGACCATCGAGACCGCCGTCCAAGCGATGCAAGAAGGAGCCTACGATTACCTTACCAAGCCGGTCGATATCGGACGGCTCCGAGTCCTTGTAGAGAAAGCCCTCGAGCGCGGGGCGGTGTTGAAGGAGGTCAGGCTACTGCGTCACCAGGTGCGTCACTTGGGCCGGTTCGGCCCGCTGGTTGGCGACACGCCAGCCATGCGGGAGGTTTACCGGCTGCTTGAATTGGCAGCGCCCAGCACCGCGCCGGTCTTGATCTGGGGAGGGAGTGGCACCGGAAAAGAGCTGGCAGCCCGGACGATTCACGATCTCTCTCCCCGCAAGCACGGCCCCTTCGTCCCGATCAACTGCGCTGCTATTCCGGAGACACTGCTGGAGAGTGAGATCTTCGGTCACGAGAAAGGGGCCTTTACAGGCGCTACCGAACGGAGGCTGGGATGCTTTGAACTGGCGGAAGGCGGGACCATCTTTCTTGATGAGGTCGCGGAGATGAAGGTCTCCACCCAGGCCAAGTTCCTTCGGATCCTCCAAGAGGGGGCCTTTCGCCGCTTGAGCGGAAGCAAAGAGATCCGCGTGGATGTCCGGGTGGTGGCCGCAACAAATAAGGATCCGGCACAAGCGGTCCAGGATGGCCTTATCCGCGAGGACCTCTACTACCGGTTGAACGTGTTCAGTATCCACCTCCCCCCCTTGCGGGAGCGGCGGGAAGACCTCCCCCTCCTTATCCGAGCGCTCCTTGAGGAGTTCAATGACAAATACGGCAGAGCCGTCCAAAGCGTGGACGCAGACGCGCTAGCCCTCCTGACCGAGCACGATTGGCCCGGCAACGTCCGGGAGCTTCGGAATGTGCTGGAGCGGGCCGTCCTTGTGGCCCACGGAAACTTAATCACCTCAACCGATCTGCCGCCCAATTTCCCCAGTCAGCGTCGTGGGCCGACTTCGGATCTCAACATCCCTGTCGGGATCACCATTGAAGCTGCAGAAAAGGCCTTGATTCTCACAACGCTGGAACGCACGAACCAGAACAAAACCCGGGCCGCCGAGATCCTCGGGATCAGCCTGAAGACACTGCACAATAAGTTGGCCCGCTATCGGGAAGAGACTTCTTCCTCGGCGACCGCACGGGAATAAGAGCAGATGACTCTCGGCATCCGGGGTAAGCAAATCCTCGGTATCAGCCTGCTGGTCTTCCTGATCGTCTCAGTTGCCTCAATCGTTCACCTTTCCACGACAACCCGCCTGGTGCTGCAGGATGCGGCAGAAAAGGGCACCCTTCAGGCCCAGCAGATATTCTCCGGTGCCACTCGGGCAGTCGCCAGGTCACGCGGGAGCCGTCCTGAGGTTGCGCTGCGCCATGACCGTGAGCTTCGCGCGCTGCTCGATGCCAGCATCGGCTATTCCCCGCACCTGGTATATGCGATGATCACCGATCACTCTGACAGGATTCTGGTGGACAGCGAGCGATCCCGCGAAGGACACCTAGCGCTCCCACGTCAGCAAATCGAGCAGTTGCTACAGATGAACCCTCTGCAGCAGATCGGCGTATTGGCCCACCAGCACCAAGTGTTTGAGACCACGCTGCCGCTCAGTCTTAACGACCGGCCTTTCGGGGCGGTCCGACTCGGGCTGGCCGGAAGCCTCCTCTGGCGAGAACTCTCTGCCGCTGTTCGGCGAAGCCTGGTGCTGGCGGTACTCGCTTTCCCGCTCGCCTGGGTCGTCGCCTTTACTCTCTCAAACCTCGTCGTGGTGCCGTTACGTCAGATTGCTCAAGGAGTTGATCGGATGGCGCGTGGCGAGTTTGACACGGCTTTTGCGTCCATCCGCGACGATGAGGTAGGACAGATTGCGACAAAACTCAACCTCTTGGGACGCCAGATTCAGGAGGACCGGTCCTCCCTCATGAGCGAAAAGGCCAGGTTGGAAGGGATCGTGCACTGCCTCGAAGACGCCATCATCCTGCTGAACAGAGAGCAGGCAGTCATCTTCGCCAATCCGGTAGCCGAGGCTCTCCTCGCCTGTCCTCTTATGAACGCGGCCGGTCAATCATTGCAAAAGATCCTGGGCGACACCCATCCTCTGGCAGCGGCAGTGGGTGAGGTCTTCCGACGACGCTCGCCGGTGAAGCACCTCTCCCTTCAGGTGCCGGGCGATCGCGACGCTCCCCTGGATGTCTTGGCCTCCGCCTATCCTGTGCTGGACCAGGGCGACGTGGTCGGAGGCATGGTTATTCTTACGAATACTGAACCGCTCCGACAAATTCAGTCGCTCGTAGACTACTCCCAGAAGCTCGCGGAACTTGGGAAGCTCACGTCAGGTGTGGCCCACGAAGTCAAGAACCCTTTAAACGCCATGATCATCCATTTGGAGCTGTTGAAACAGAAGCTGAACGATCCCCCCAAAGAGATAGCCAAGAGCCTGGAATTACTCGGTGGAGAGGTTCACCGTCTTGATCGTGTCGTACAAGGCTTTCTTCGTTTTGTCCGTCCCCAGACGCTTCAGCTTAAGCCCCTGGACCTGAACGGGCTGCTCCAGAAGGTCGCTCAAACGACTAACGCGCAAGAGACGGCAGGTCGGATCACATTCGCCTTTCGGCTTGACGACGGACTTCCTCCGATCAATGGCGACCCGGAGTTGCTCCAGCAAGCCTTTCTTAATCTGGTCCTTAACGCGTGTCAGGCGATGCCTGACGGTGGCACAGTGACCCTCGCGACAGACCAGGCCATCGACGGCGTGATTCGCGCACACGTGATCGATCAAGGAATAGGGATCCCCGCTGAAGACCTCGACAAAATATTCCGTCTCTACTACACTACCAAGCCGGACGGGAATGGGATCGGCCTTTCGTTAGTGTACCGGATCGTCCAGATGCATGGAGGGACCATTAAGGTGGGCTCAAAGGTGGGCCAAGGGACCACGATGACGGTCTCCTTTGCTGCTGCTTAAGTGAGGGTGCAGACATCCCGGTGATGACGTCGCGCACAATTGTCATATTGCTGAGTCTTTTTCTCGCGGCCGGCTGCGCCGAGATTGAGGCACTCTTCAAGTCAACCCCTCCGCCCCACGCCCCCGCGCGTCCGGCGACGCCCCACGCCCCCGCGCGTCCGGCGACGCCCCACGCCCCCGCGCGTCCGGAGGCACCAACACCACGCTTGTCGCCTCAGGTAGACGCCGAGAGCGAGACACGACTGACGGAGGAGGTTCATGCTATGGTCGAAGGAGTCGAGCGGACCCTGCTGTCGATCGATCGGCAGAAGCTGAAGGCCGACCAATCGGAGACCTACCACACCATCCAGAGCTTTCTCACACAGATCAGGGAGGCGGTTACAAACAAGGACTTCCAGCAGGCGAAAAATTTAGCTCAGAAGGCCCAGGTCCTTTCAGACGACCTTTCCAAAGCGGTTCATTAACCGGTAACAATTACACTCTTGTGCTGGCCTGCCCCCCCTTTTCGCACCCCTCTGTCCCATCGCTAGTGAAAAAATTACTCGCCAACCTCACAGTTCATACACCCTGCGAAAAACGATAGAAGTGAACGTATGTCAGACACAAAGATATAACTCACTGTATTTATATGGATTATACGTTTTCTGGATCGAAGTCGGATTCCTGGCATGCCGCTTGCCTTTTACCTCTTGCGAAGGCAAGGAGATGAGACAGTGGGCGCACGAGAATTAGATGATGCAAGACAGAAGGTCCTCGTCGTGGATGACGATCCAACCTTCAGGGAACTCCTGACCGACCTTCTTGAAACGGCAGGTTACGACGTGCGGACCGCCCAAGACGGTCTGGCCGGCTTGGATGCCTTGTGCTATGGTCCCTTCGATCTCATCCTGATGGACTACCGGATGCCTGGAATGACCGGCCTCGAGACGGCTGCTTTTATCCGGAGGTCCGATGCCGTTACCCCTATCATCCTTATCACAGGCGACTCTTCTGTGCTTGACCCTGAGATCGTAGCGCGGGCCGGGATTACGAGATTATTGCCAAAACCTCTCAAAATCAATGAGTTCTTGAATATTTGTTCAATAGAAAGCAAAAATAAAAAGGCGAGTGCTGTCTCGACAACACGACAAAAGGAGGCAGGCCAGATGAGCGGAGCAATGTCTAAACGGATTGCGTTAGGTGTACTGGTGCTCGCGCTGACCACCGGGTGCGCCGGGATGTCGACGCGCCAACAGCGTGCCTTGAGCGGCGGCGCCATCGGCGCGGCCGGTGGCGCGGCGTTCGGCGCCATGGCCGGCAGTCCACTCACCGGAGCCGTAGTGGGTGGCGCTGTCGGGACGGCGACAGGCGCTCTTTGGGAGGATATCAAGAAGGCCACGAAGTAGCCCGTCCATCCTGAATCCTTCTTGCGACGCGCTTCCCCTAGCCTCTCCGATTTGACCCCCCCTGAAGATCGGAGAGGCTCTTTTTTCTTATCCTGCCTCAATCTCCCCTGTTCGCAGAACATTGCGTTCAGCACTCAGTCAGAGCGGTTACTCCAGGACAACAGGCCGATACGCTGAGTCAATCCAATAGGATTTTCCAATTTGACTTATTGGATATAAGCCGTTAGTGTAAAAGAGAAATTGTGCCCTGTTTCATACCTCTCTGACATAATAGAGAGCACCTTCAGCCATAGGGAATCCCATGGGTCGTCGATGGATTTATGTCGGCTTATCAAGTGTGGTAGCTATAGTGGTAAGCCTCGGATTACTCAGTCCTGCCTGGTCTGAAACACCGAAGGAGCTACGGGTTTCGGCTATCCCGGACGAGAATCCCACTGAGTTGATGCGGATCTACGCGCCCTTCGCTGAATATCTGAGTAAAGAGCTGGGCATCCCGGTCAGATATTATCCCGTAGTGGACTACGCCGCGACCGTCGAAGCCCTGGCGGCCAAGAAACTCGACTTGGTCTGGTATGGTGGGTTCACCTTTGTCCAAGCTCGGAGGCGGACCGGCAATGCGATTCCGGTGGTGAGCCGGGAGGAGGACCTGCGCTTTCACAGCAAATTTATCACCAGGCCGGAAACCGGTATCAAGGCCCTGACTGACTTGAAGGGCAAGACCTTCTCGTTTGGAAGTGTCAGCTCGACATCAGGTCACCTCATGCCACGCTATTTCCTGCTGCAGAAAGGCATCGACCCAGAAAAAGACTTCGCCAAATTCAGCTTCAGCGGGGCTCATGACGCCACGGTCTTGTGGGTGGAGAGCGGAAAGGTGGACGCCGGAGCCTTAAACGAAGCGGTGTGGGATAAGCTCGTTCAGGCCAAGAAGGTCGATCCAAACAAGGTGCAGGTCTTTTGGACGACACCCCCTTACATCGACTATGTCTGGACCGTACGGGGCGATCTGGACAGCGCCCTCGTAGAAAAGATTGCCACTGCTTTCACCAAGCTGAACTATAACAATCCCGCGGATAGAACATTGATGGACCTTCAGCGAACGAAGGGATACGTCCGCGTCAAGGTCGAGCAGTTCAAGCCGGCCGAAGAGGCAGCGATCGCCGCCGGGCTGCTTCAGTAGCGCCATGGGAACTCATGTATCTGCTTGATCGAGTCTCCAAGGTATTCGCCGGCCGGATCGTCGCCGTAGACGAGCTTGATCTGAAGATCCACCAGGGCGAGCGGGTGGCCTTGATCGGCCCAAGCGGGGCCGGCAAGACGACCCTGTTCCGGATGTTGAATCTCACGATCCCTCCAACCTCTGGCAGCCTGTCGTTCGATGGACTGGACATCAGCCACTTGTCCGGACGGCGGTTGCGAGAGGTCCGACGCCGGATCGGAACGATCTACCAGCAACACAATCTGATCCCTCGCTTGCAGGTTATTCACAATGTGCTTGCTGGCAAACTCGGGACTTGGCCAATCTGGCAGGCAGTGCGATCCCTGATCCGACCGACGGAGGTCAATCTCGCCTCTACAGCGCTCAGACAGGTCGGCATCGCCGACAAGCTGTACGACAGGACCGAGACCCTGTCAGGCGGCCAGCAGCAGCGGGTCGCCATTGCCCGCCTGCTGGTACAGAATCCAGAGGTGATCCTGGCCGACGAGCCGGTCTCTTCAGTGGATCCCGCACTGGCCGCCGGAATCGTCAAGTTGCTGATCGAGCTGAGCCAGACGACCCGCAAAACCCTCATCATGAACCTCCACAGTGTTGATCTGGCGCTGGCCCATTTCCCCCGAGTGATCGGGCTAAAGGATGGAAAGACGTCGTTCGATCTGGCCGCCCCAGCGGTGACAGATGACCATCTGGCAGCGCTATACGCCGGAAGTCAGACCGAGGCAGCCGAAGAGGAGGCCCCCATCCGTGCAGAGCAACGTTCCCTCTACTCCTGCCAGCCTCACCTTACCAGCTAGGCGCTTCTCTACCTTCCAGATCGTCTGTTCCGTCCTGTTTGTTCTGACGTTCCTGGGAAGCTATAAGCTTGCCCAGGTGAAGCCACTGCTGCTCTTCGAGTCTGAGGGACGCCGGAACATCTGGAAGTTCGTCATGGGCATGTTCCCTCCAGACCTATCCTGGAACTTCCTGAGTCTGCTGGGTCGCCCGATCCTGGAAACTATTCAGATCTCCCTGATGGGAACCGTCATCGCCGTAGTCCTCGGCTTTCCCCTTGGCCTCCTTGCCACAAGCTCGCTCACCTTCAAAGGCATTCTGTACGAACGAGAGCTGGCCGGCTCTCGCCCGCGAGCAATGCTCCACAGGGGATCATATTTGCTGGCCAGGGCGCTCCTCAGCCTATTCCGGACCATCCCTGAATTCGTGTGGGCCTTCATGTTTGTCCGAGCCGTCGGACTGGGACCGTTCCCCGGTGTCCTGGCCATTGCGATCTCCTACGCGGGAATGCTGGGGAAGGTCTACTCGGAGATCCTGGAGCATGTGAATCCTGGGCCTCTGGAAGCGCTCCAGGCGACTGGGGCCTCGCGGCTCACCATCCTTCTCTATGGCCTGTTGCCACAGTCCTTGCCGAATCTGGTGTCCTACACCCTGTATCGTTGGGAGTGTGCTATTCGAGCATCGGCGATTTTGGGTTTCGTGGGTGCGGGGGGGATCGGCCAGCAGCTTGAGATCTCAATGCGGATGTTTAATTTTAACCAGGTCACCACCCTGATCGCCATCCTGTTCGTGATGGTGGCGGGGGTTGATGCCTTGAGCGCGAGGGTGAGAGGCGCGATTCTTGGCCGGGAGCGCGGTTGATGGCACACACTCCTACGCAGGCCTCGGCTCTTGCGGAAGCGAAGAGGCGCGATCTTCTCTCCACCCCCAATCTGATATTCCTGGCAGGCTTCCTCGCCCTCATAGTCTGGAGCTATGTGGGAACGGAGTTCTCGCTACGCGGCCTTCTAGGCGGCGAGAGTGCAGTCCAGATCCTGACCTACACCAAGAAGCTCTTTCCGCCTGATCTATCCAAAGACTTCCTGCTTAAGGCCGGCTACTGGATTCTCGAGACCTTCGCCATGTCGTTTCTCGGGACGATCCTAGCGATCGTGATCGCTTTCGGCCTGGTCTTTTTCTCCAGTCGTAATCTTATGTTCACCGGGCTGCTATTTGAGATGGAGCGGCACCGTCCGTGGGCTCGAGCGCTCCGGACCATCCTGTACCTCAGTGCCAAGGCCGCTCTTAATCTCCTTCGAACCATCCCCCATCTTGTCTGGGCGCTGATCCTGGTCTTCGCAATCGGCCTCGGCCCATTCCCAGGGATGCTCGCTCTGGGAATTCATACGGGCGGCGTCCTGGGGAGGCTGTTTGGAGAGGTGATGGAAAACGTCGAAATCCAGCCAATTGAGGCGTTACAGGCGACCGGCGCCAGCCGACTGCAGATTCTGTTCTACGGCATCCTCCCCCAGGTTCTGCCGGAATGCGTCGCCTACACCCTGTACCGCTGGGAGGTGAACATCCGAGAGGCGGTGATCCTCGGGTACGTGGGGGCCGGGGGACTGGGCCAACAGATCCAGATCGCCATCAGCCTCTTCTTAGAGCACCGGCTGTTGACCTTGATTTTCGCAATCTACCTGATCGTCACGGCCGTCGATTCCCTCAGCGCCTACCTCAGAAGCCGGCTGATCTAATTCTAGGTGGGTTACAACAACGACGGGTGAAGCATCTCTTCCTCTTCCCACGAGTCCAGTGGATCGCACTCGCCCCACTTGTAGGGAAGCTGAATAGACGAGTCCTTCCGTTAGTTGCTCCATGGGGGTTATAGGCCGGAGAAGCGAAACGAACGCTTCACCCCGGTTCCTGGGAAGAGAGGAACTGGCGCACCGCCTCCAGAATGCGTTGGGCATCCGCAACGTCTCGTGTGGCATCCTCTTCTGTTACGCCCAGGGCGGTCTCGTAATCGCCTGCTTGCCGGTCTTCGTAAAGCCGGGTGAGCAACGTCGTGAACTCTTTTGGGAACACCCCCTGATGAACAAACGCTTTGTTGAATCGGCCAAGCACTTGCGCGTGACTTGAGTATGTCTCCTCTTTGGACAGGAGCGCGGCGCTCACCGCGTGAAACGCTGCGTAGTAGGCCCTGGAAGAGGCATCACCCCATGCCCTCCCTTGCAAGAGCAGCTTAGCCGCTCGCAGTTTCTCCTCCGCCTGGGCCAGGAGGGTGGCCAGTTCAGCCTTCATACGGTTATTCCCTCCAGGGCGACATTGCGGGCCAGCGGCAGTCCTTGAGCGCGGTCCCATTCCGCCTCCGTACGTAGGACTGTGGCGACCAGCGCCCCGTAGTCGTCCAGCAATGCGGTTTCAATCTCAAGGATGAGAGGGCGAACTTCTGGACTCCGTTGGTCCACAACCACCAGGATATCGTAGTCTGAATCGTCACGAGCCTCACCTCTGGCCCTCGATCCGAAGAGTACGATCCGGCGGATGCGGTGACGGAGTCGGGCACGCAGTTCAGACGCGAAGGCTTGTACCACGGGGTCCAAGGCTACCAGGACAGGTGGCACGCTACACTCCTGCTTGTGTCGGGCACTCATTTCACTTACTTCATACCACATATCGGGAATGCAAACGATAGAATTCCCCAGCATAAAAATGAGCTTCTTGCCTGAGTTATCCTTTACGGTTGCGACTAGCTGGACTAGCGGACCGCGTCCCATCAACGCAGCGCGCGTTGGTGCAAGAAGACGAAAAAGGTGGGTCACATCAGCGAAGGATGGAGCATCTCTTCCTCTTCCCATGAATCCAGCGGATCGCTTTCGTCCCACTTGTAGGGAAGCTGGACGAGGGTACCCGGAGTAGTCGCCGTTTCGAGCAGATGCAGCGCGTCGAGCAGGATTCGGGTCTGCCCCTCCGGATCAAAGGGCTTACCGGCTTGGTGACCGAGCGGAAAGTTCACGAAGACGGCGCGGGGCGGTTTGACGGAGGAGGTGATATCAAGGGCGGCAGACAGCATGACGGTAGGAATGTCGGCCTCTTCAATGGCGCGGGCGAACAGTCCCACGGACTGGTGGCACAGTTGTCAGACCGGGACCAGGAAGACCGCATCGACCTGGAGGTCCCGCAACCGTCCGATGAGATACGGCGCCATCTCCTTCTGGAGCCGCGTCCGCGTGAAGATCCGTCCCATGAAGGTGAAGGCGAAAGAGGCCAGCTCGCCGATGCGCCCTTGAGCCCCTAACTCCCTGAACCGCTCGAGGGGAAAGATCGTATTGAGGTCTTTAACGTCCCTGGCGTTCTTGGAATAGTGCGAGATTTTCAGGTCGGCCAGATCGGCTGTTTTCGGGATCTCCCGAAACGTCAAATCGTTCTTGACAGGATTGAACGGCTCCTGGCTCTTGTGGTAGATCCCCCCGGAGCTGATCAAGGCGATCCGACACTCGCGGACCGGCTTGACCATTGGGGTCCACGGACTCGTCAGGTTAACCGTCCACCGGTAGGGCGGCTCGTTCGCGTAGAGTCGCCCAATCTGCTCGATGTAGGCAACCGGCGCCATCTGCCCCCTACCTCTCCCCTTTAGATTGCCATTGCGAGCGACCAACAGGAGCGTGGCAATCTCACCACTGTTGTCTTGAAAGACTGTGAGATTGCTTCGGCTTCGCCTCGCAATGACACGAGGAACTTTTGCAACGATGGCATGTCACTCAATACGCTTCTGCTAATCCTTGCTGAGGATCAACTCACCGCGAGCCGCATCAACTTTCACGGTATCGCCTTCGGCAAACTCATGCTCAAGTAGGCGGCGGGCCAAGGGGTCCAGTAGCACTCGCTGAATGGCCCGCTTCAACGGCCGCGCCCCAAACACCGGATCGTACCCTTCCTTAGCCAGGAACTCTTTAGCCGGCTCCGTCACTTCAAGATCGAGTTTGCGCTCCGCAAGGCGCTTTCCCACCCGCTTGAGCTGAAGCTCTACAATCTGCTTGATTTGAGCCAGCGAGAGGGTGTGGAAGATCAGCATCTCGTCCACCCGGTTCAGGAACTCCGGCCGAAAATGGGCTCTCACGGCTTCCATCACCTGTCGTCGCATCTCCTCATCATCTCGGCCGCCCAATTCCTGAATAACCTGACTGCCCAGGTTGCTGGTCATGATGATGATCGTGTTCTTGAAGTCCACGGTCCGCCCCTGCCCATCGGTCAGCCGTCCATCATCCAGAATCTGCAGCAGGATATTGAAGACATCGGTATGGGCCTTTTCGATCTCGTCCAGGAGCAGGACGGAATATGGGCGACGCCGGACGGCCTCAGTGAGCTGTCCACCCTCCTCGAATCCGACGTAGCCCGGCGGCGCGCCGATGAGGCGGGAAACGGTATGCTTCTCCATGTACTCGCTCATGTCCAGGCGGACCATCGCCCGCTCGTCGTCGAACAGAAACTCAGCTAGCGCCCTGGCCAGCTCGGTCTTCCCCACGCCGGTCGGTCCCAGGAAGATGAAGGAGCCGATCGGCCGATTCGGATCCTGAAGCCCCGAGCGGGCGCGACGGATCGCGTCACTCACGGCGCTGATCGCCTCGTACTGCCCCACCACTCGCTCCCTGAGCTTCTCCTCCATGGCCAGGAGCTTCTGGGTCTCGCCTTCCAGCATCCTGGAGACCGGAACCCCGGTCCACTTGGAGACGACCTGAGCAACGTCTTCCTCGTCCACCTCCTCCTTGAGCATGGCGCCACCCTGCTGGACCTGCTCCAGACCGCGCTTTTCGCTTTCCAGCTCCTTTTGCAGCGACGTGACCAGGCCATAGCGAAGTTCGGCGACCTTTCCCAGATCGCCCTGCCGCTCCGCCATCTGCTCCTGCACCTTCGCCGCCTCGATCCGCTCCTTGAGGCTTCTGATCCTCTGGATGAATCCCTTCTCCTGCTCCCAGCGGACCTTGAGACGTTCCTCCTTAATCCGAATCTCCGCGAGTTCGTCTGCCAGACGCGTGAGCCGTTCCTGCGACTCCGGATCGGTCTCCTTCTTCAGGGCGTGGTACTCGACCTCGATCTGTCGTGTTCGCCGACTGAGTTCATCCAGTTCCGTCGGCATACTGTCGATCTCCATCCGCAGGCGAGACGCCGCCTCATCGATCAGGTCAATCGCCTTATCCGGCAGGAACCGGTCGGTGATATACCGGTTACTCAAGATAGCAGCCGCCACCAGCGCCGAGTCTTTGATCCTCACGCCGTGGTGTACCTCGTACCGCTCTTTCAGCCCGCGGAGGATCGAGATGGTGTCCTCTACCGACGGCTCGCCGACCACGACCGGCTGGAAGCGCCGCTCAAGGGCGGCGTCCTTCTCCACTCGCTTGCGGTACTCGTCCAGTGTCGTGGCCCCCACGCACCGAAGCTCACCTCTGGCCAGCGCCGGTTTGAGCATGTTCGAAGCGTCCATAGCCCCTTCGGCGGCGCCGGCCCCAACGAGGGTATGCAGTTCGTCAATAAAGAGGACGATCTGCCCCTCCTGCTCGGTGACCTCGCGAAGGACCGCCTTCAGCCGGTCCTCGAACTCGCCACGGTACTTGCTCCCGGCCACCAGTGCGCCGATATCCAGCGCCAATACGCGCTTATTCTTCAGCGACTCCGGCACATCCCCATTAACGATCCGCTGCGCCAGCCCTTCCACGATCGCGGTCTTGCCCACGCCCGGCTCGCCGATCAGGACCGGGTTATTTTTGGTCCGACGCGCCAGGACCTGGACCACTCGACGGATCTCATCATCTCGACCGATGACCGGGTCCAATTTTCCCTTTCTCGCGAGATCGGTCAGATCGCGGGCGTACCGTTCCAGTGCCTGGTACTTCTGCTCCGGGGCTTGATCGGTCACGCGCTGACTGCCGCGGACCTCCTGCAAGGCTGCGTAGATTCTATCTTTTGTAATCCCAATCTCGCGCAGAACTTTTCCGACACCACCGCCGCCAGCGTCGGAGATCGCCAGAAGCAGATGCTCGGTGCTGACATACTCATCCTTCAGGCGTTCCGCCTCGGACAGCGCGGCACTCAGCACCTTTTCAAGACGCGGCGTGATGTGGACCTGCCCTTGAGGTAAGCCGGAAACCCTGGGAAGCCGCTTGAGTTCCTCTATGAGACGTGAGGCAACCTGGCCGGGGTCGGCCCCCACCTTTCTCAGGATCGGCTGGACCACCCCTTCCGCCTGATCTACCAGCGCCAGCAACAGGTGCTCGACGTCAATCGCCTGATGCTCCCGTTCCTCGGCCAGCTTCTGGGCCTGCTGGATCGCCTCCTGCGCCTTAAAGGTGAATTTATCAAATCGCATAAGGGCCATAGGTCCTCCTCATCACGTCTGCTGGCAAGGTCTAATAGCAACCGAACTTCTCGGGCTAGGTTGAACCGATCCGATCATTCTCTATCTGGTTCTATCTGACTAAGCGTCTGACGGCGATTGATCTCAATCTCACCCTTCAAGGAGGCGCCCTCTGCGGCGGCGATGCTACCGGTCTTCACGTTACCCGTCACACTGCCGGTCGGCAGGAGATCAACCCGTCCACTCGCGATCAGATTGCCCTTCACGTGGCCGCCAACAATGATGTTGGTCGCAGCAATGTCGGCCTCCACTTGGGCCGCCTCCCCGATCATCACCGTTCCTGTGAGATCAATAGTCCCGTGAAACCCACCCATAAGCTGAATGTCGCCTTCGCCGGTCAGATCCCCACGAATCTGAATCTTCTCGCCGACGACAAAAGCAGTCGTCGACATCTCCATCGTTGGAGCCTGTCGCGTTGGCTCCGGGCTATTCGATCCCAGCGCCCCCCAAATCGTGTCAAGCATCCCTCGCTTCTCTTGCATGCCGTGTTCCTCCATCCATAACGGTTTAACCCCTCGCAGAGATCAGAACTGGAAGCCCGGCAGTCAAAAGGTGACCTCGGCCGGAACGACCTGAGAACTTCCACCTCTCAGCCAGCCGGTAAGGCCGGCGCTTGCCGACTGCACGAGGTAGTTGAGCAACTTCCCATATTCCAACACAACCTCTTTCGCGTCAGCGCGAGAACGCCACCATCCCTCCGGATCAAAGGTATCATAGCGGGTGGGTCGGCTGATGATCGCAATCCTCCCACCGGAGACTCTGGCTAGAATCTTGCTCGCCCGCGTTGAGTGCGATCTATCCGTAACAAGGATCACTGTTCCTATCCGATGCTCCTTGAGCAGGCGTACGAGGTAGACCATCTCGCTTTCGGTACTATTGGCCCGCTCACTGACCTGGAGAACGACGGTGGCGGGAACCCGCATCGCCTTGAGGACCATCCACTGAATATTCCGCTCTTCCGGGACGGTAATGCCCAGCCGTGCCAGCGCCTCGTACCCTTTTGGTAAGCGCTGATTGGTCAAAATGATCCTCGGCGCATAGCCGTCCTGGTAGAGCCTGATCGCCTCGAGCGTGCGCCCGACGCCTCCATCTCCTGCCAGGACCGCAATTGCCTCGGCCTTTTGCAGACGATCCTCCGTCATCAGATAGCGACCCATCGCTCTCAGGAGGAATGGGTAGCCGACATAGAGTAGAAGGCCCAACAGCGGGAAAACGATCAGCCACCGGATCAGTTTTCCTATCATCGTACCGATGTCGTTCCCGCTGAGGTCAGTTTCTCTGTCCCTTTGATTTCTTCCGGGTGATTATCCCGGCTGGAATAATCGATTTAGAGTAACTGCCCACGATTGCCATTTTCCCTGGCCGATGGCAAGTGCTGTGAATGAGAAGACTTGCGGAAGACCCGGCGCAGGCCGGCCTGCAGCCGCAGCCACAGGCGTCCCACAGGAGACCGGGTCAGGTACTCCAGCCTCTCCAAGCGGCTCAAGAGGAGACGGTGGGCTTCTTCTACGTCCTTCGTCAGCTCCCCCATCCAGGCGCGGGATACCATCGGCGCAGTAAGCCCCCGAACACAGACGGCATAGCCCAGCGCCAGTTGAGTCAACCGGTCGTCACCGATACGCTGTAGCGCAAGCCGAAGCTCCCGATCATCCTCCTTAGGAAAATGATCAGCATCGCTCTCCAGCAGTTTCGCTTCAAGTCGGCCAAGCATCTTTCGGACTACGGCAAGTTCCTGTGTCAACGTATGACCATGCCGCGAATCACGAGGATCGAACGCGACCATCACCACCCTTCCCATGCGGTCGCATGGTGTGTTCCCTTGTGACAATTCCTTGCCAAGCCGAGGATAGTATGCTAAGCAAGCTTAGTCAACCTCATTTCAAAACCTCAACTTGGGTATCAACTACCTGTCAGCGCCGGATTCACATTGGCCCCTGGGTGGATACGTAACCATGACAACGTCCTCCTCAAAGCCCTGCCTTCTCGATCCCTCGTCGTTCGCTGCTCTCAGGGTTTCGGAAACGATCGGCGAGATCGTTCGCTATCAAGCGGAACATCGCATGGATGAGCCTTGGTGCTATCTGCTCAGCGACCCCGATTCCGATAAGCCGGTTCAGTTCGATATGCTGTGTCAGGAAGCCGAGCGAGTGGCAGCGCTCCTTCAGGAATTAGGAGTTCAGCCGGGCGACCGGGTCCTCATCATGCTCCCCACCGGGCGACCGATCCTTCAAGCCCTGTTCGGTACCTGGCTGGCGGGTGCCGTGGCGGTTCCCACTTACCCACCCCTTCTTCTCCCGAAAGCCCTGCTGCGCACCCTGGCTGCGGTGACGGCAACCCATACGTATGCCCCCGCCAAGTGGATGATCGATCGGCTCCTACGACAGCCTTTCGCCCACCGCTGGCGGCAAGGAAGGAAGGCCGGTCGGCCTCTCATGACGATATTGGAAAGGCTGCAGCGTCTCAGCCGTTATGTGGACCAACAGATCCACGTCTGCCAGACCTCCAGGCCTGCCCTGGTGATCGCCGAACGAGAGTTCGGTCCCGTGTGTCACGCTGCCGCCAGGTTTCTTTCCAAGGCGCCTGCTTTTGTGGCGGCATCCGACCTCCTGCGAGGAACCGCTCAGTTTCGGATGCCGAACCCGGACGGCAACGCGACGGCGCTAATACAGTTCACTTCCGGGTCAACCGGCATCCAGAAAGGTGTGATGCTCAGCCATCGAGCGATCATGGCCAACATTCTGGCGTTCGGGGAAGCGATTCAGCCGAGGCCTGATGACAGAGTCGTGTCCTGGTTGCCGCTCTACCATGACATGGGGCTCATCGGGGTCACACTGGGATCCTTGGCCCTTGGTATGGAGGCCTACCTCATGTCGCCTACTGATTTCACCCGCGATCCAATCCGCTGGATGTGGGCACTCCATCAGTTCAGAGCCACAATCTCGGTCGCGAACAACTCAGCCATCGGCCGACTCGCGAGGATGTGCCGGATTGCCCCTAGACGGTTTGAGCAACACCCGACTTATGGACACGGGAGCCGCCTTGACCTCTCCCACCTCCGGATCCTGATGAACGGCGCTGAACCGGTTACGGTGCAGGCGATGGAAGCGTTCCAACGCGAGTTCGGCCAGTTCGGTCTCCATCGGGAAGCGTTGTCGCCGGTTTACGGGCTGGCCGAGATGGCGCTCGCCGTCTCTTTCCCGGATCTCGCAGCACCCTACCAAGTCTGCAGGCAGCGGGGCGAGGAATGGGTGTCTGTGGGACGGCCGCTCCAGGGTTTTGAGATCCGAATCATTGACGGCGAAGGCAACCAACTCCCGACAGGACGCCTTGGAGAGGTAATCGTTGCGGGGCCAAGCCTTATGGATGGCTATTTTGGGGACCCGGAGGCGACCGCACAGGTGATTCGGGAGCGAGACGGACAACGGTGGCTGTACACCGGCGATGAGGGGATGATCGACTCATCAGGAGAGCTATACATTACCGGCAGGCTGAAGGAGACCGTGATCAAGGGTGGCCGTAACTATGCCCCAGCCCCCCTGGAAGAGGTCATAGAAACCGTTGAGGGGGTCAAACCCGGTCGGAGCGTTGTCTTCGGCGTAACCGACGTCAGATCCGGAACCCAGCGTGTGGTGGCAGTCGTCGAGTGTACCGACCCACAGTGTCATGAATCGCTCCGGGAAACCTTGACGAGGGAGATCCGCTCTCGAGTGGATGACGTCTATCGGCCGGCAGGCGGGACGGTTCTCGACCAGGTGCTGCTGATCGCGCCGGGAACGCTGAGCAAGACCACCAGCGGCAAACGGATGCGACTCGATGCGCGCGAACGATTTCTCCGCGGCGAGTTCAGTTGAAGTAACCCTGAGGAGCACTGATGGGATTTCTCATCCGACTGTTTCTTAATGCGCTGGCCCTCTTAATCGTATCGACCGCCATCCCCGGTATTGAGGTACGAGGGATCCTGCCTGCGTTGTCTGCCGCCTTTTTTCTCGGAGTGGTCAACGCCGTGATACGGCCTGTGATCATGATCTTGACGCTTCCACTGACGATCATAACGCTGGGACTGTTCATCCCGCTGCTTAACGCCGCTCTTCTGAAACTCGTCTCACTGATGATCCAGGGGTTCGAGGTACATGGCTTCTGGTCTGCGGTATTCGGGGCAATCCTGTTAAGCCTGATCAGCGGTCTCTTGAACCTTCTCATTAACGACCGTGGCCGGGTAGAGGTGATCGTCCACCGCAACAGAATCTTATAACCAGCCCTTCCCACGCAACCGGAACTATGCTATAAAGAGCCGGTTTTCTTCAATGTCCCCATCGTCTAGCCGGCCCAGGACGCGGCCCTTTCAAGGCCGAAACACGGGTTCGAATCCCGTTGGGGACGCCAACAGACTCAATGGGTTAGCAAGACGCTCTGTCGTCATAGCAGGGTTCGGTGTCCAAATAGTGACTACTCCGTTGCCGAGTGGGGGGGAAGTCCGGGTCATCAAATCGCCCTGGGTCTGCTCAGGGATACTCGGCATAATGGGGGGGCGAGTCGGTAGCAGGGTGTGGGTGTAGTCACCCTTATCAGGCGGCGGAATCTGACAGAACGACCTAGATCACGTCCGTCGCCGATTTTCTCTCAGGTGCGGTGACAATGCGCTTGACACACGAAGGGGGGCTGCTGAATACTGAGCCAGGCTTGGAGGCTCTACGAATAGTATCCTCAGACGAGATGTTTCAGGAGGGCCGATAGATGCAGAACACGGAAGATACAGGAGGCATGACCGGGCTTCTGATTTCTCCCAAACAGCGACTCCTGGACCTCTTTGTGACCACGGGCTCATTCCATGTGAGTGCGACGCCCGAATACCCGTTGGCCTCCGGAATCCTGAGTCCCTATTACATCGATTGCAAGAGAGCCCTATCCTACCCCGAAACTCGGCGACTCGTTGGCGATCTCATCTTCACTCACCTGCAGACCTGCCAGGCTGATGCGGTCGGAGGACTGGTCCTCGGGGCGATCCCTGTCGCCATCGCCGTCTCAGATGCCGCAGACCGCCAGAGCACGCTCCTGAAGGTCTTTGCGGTCCGCAAGGAGGCCAAGCGCCACGGGTTGAGAAAGTATATCGAGGGGGATGTGCGCACAGGCGAGCGCGTCATTATCGTTGACGACGTGATTACGAGTGGCGCGTCAACCATCGACGCCATTCGCAGGAGTCGAGAGGAGGGCTTACAGGTTGTCAAGGCTGTGGCCATCATCGACCGCGAAGAAGCCAACGGGCGGCAGGCGATCGAACAGCTTGGAGTACCCTTTGCCTCCGTCCTGACGCTCAAAGAGCTGATCGCCCGCACCGACGCACCGTGAGCGCAGACCTCCGTTTTCTACTCTGCGATGGGCTGTACGCAGAGAATCTGACGAAGATCTTCACGATCTGTGATCTGAGATTCGAAGAACATCCGGCCCTCTACGGCGCCCTCCAGTATATCTGTAGCCGTCTAGCCGAGGAGTACGATTCCCAAGCCATCCCAACCGACCGATACACCCGCATCATGAGCGAACTGCAGACCCCCCTCTTGGCCCTCTTCGATGCCGCGTCCGCCCCTGCTGAAACTTTTCTTTCCCGGCTGAACGACGCGCTGCTGGCGTTCAAGCGTCTCTACGCTTAAAGGGAATGCCCCCCTCCGTGTGCGTTTGGCCACACGGAGGGGGATACCGTCACTTTTCAAACGCTCCCCCTCCCCCCCTTGCCCTTCGCTTCGCCCCCATTGAATTTTTCCCCTCCGCATGATCGCTTAGCTGGGGAATCTTGGTAGCACTGGCGAGCACAGCTACCGGGCCGGAAATCTCACGGCCCAGGCTGTGGCCGATCACGACGCGGGTCATGCCGCTCTGGAGATGAAGCTAGATGGTGAGGGTGAGGGAGATCATCTCTCCAGTCTTACACGGATCCCGTCTAACAGCGTCTGGACTTGCATTGCGAATTGCCCCTCAGTGAGATCTGTCATGTGTTCGAGTCCGGTTCCTGGATTACTCACAATTCCACCCGTTCCCACGACAAGGATTCCCCCATCGATCTGACTCACGGAATAGAGTAGGCGGGTTTCTGGTGTCGGGCTATGGCCTGTCCCAAAAAGGACCATCGCTGCCATCCCCTGAGCTGGTTGGCCTAACACGATCAGATAGTCTGATGCTGTGCGGACTGAATAGCCGCGAGCGATCCCGTCAGCGATAAGCGCATCAATCACCTGTTTCTTTTCCGCCCCACGAATCTTCACGGCTGGCCTACCCCCAGATTCTGGCACCCCCACAGGAACGTACTGCCCTTGATACGATTGCACCCCACATGCAGACACTAAAAACAGCATGGTAGCCAGAATGAGCCTATATCCCCACATTTTCCCCCCCTCCAATCATGTCCCTCATTTTCCTCTTGTTTAAGGCGCTCTTGGGCTTCCTTCCTGGCTTTTTCTTCTTCGTAAATCCTTTCTCGATCTTCTGGCGAAAGCGTCACTAGAGATCGCCTTTTCCTTTCTGCGCCTTGATTTGATTGTCCTGTTTTTTCTTCTCTTGGATACTCTTGCACAGAATGATCGCGAGGGCATCGTTGGTCACTGGATTCTGCTTGAAGGCGAGCGATACTTTTTCGCCAAGCCAATAATAGTGCTCCAGAAATCGATTCGGCTGGGTTGGGTGTCCATAGGCCGCCTCAAAAGCCTGCTGCACAGCATTACTGTTTATAAGGCCCTTGGTACGTATCTGGACAGCGCCAAGTTGGCCCTTATAAAACCCATAGGCAATCTCAGTGACTGTTCCCGCGCCTATGGTGAGGCTTTCCTGGCGGGTGTAATATTTTTCATCGCCGGACTCCTCCGTCATTCGCATCCCTTCGGGAAGAGCATCGCCGCACTTCAGATCTCGAAACCCGTTTTTCTCATCAAGGTCCGTGATACTCCCTCCAAAAGCCAACGCACCAAACCCGACCATACCGCACACCAGAACCGCTGCGATCACAATAGGTCTGCTCATAGCACAGCTCCTCCTTTTGGTTACACTAACGGTTGCCAGCACCAGATCACTCGGCCGACCCGTGCACCTTTCCCTCGCGGTGCAGCCCTAAAGCACATCCCGCAGTTCACGCATCGCAGTGGGTCATGGCCGATATAGAAACCGCATTCGGGCAGTTATTCATATCCTCTGGCATCGCTCACTTCCTGCGTCCAGAGCCGAGCCGACTCCCCTCTAGCCCGTACAGGTTCATGGCCCCGTCGCTCATCACGCCATACCCCACATGCCGGCCGCTGGCGTCGTAGAACTCGGTGGTCTGTGACGGTCCCGCGCCGCTCGGAGGGACTTGAGCGGGGTCCACATGCCATCGGCCCTCGGCCACATCACGGAGCGTTTGATCGCGCCAGGCCGCGAACCCGCAGCCCGAGAGCAGATAGATCAGGATCGCGAGCGCCAAGGACCCCACAATCAGCCAAGCGCCAGTATGACGGCGTGTCGGTGCGGATGACTCCCCTCCCTCCTTCGGCATGGACACATCCCGCCGATAGCCAAGGCCGGTTCCGGGGATGCCAACTTGCAGCCTCGCCCGCTTAGGGTTGAGTGAAACCTTCGCGCCTGGAGGGCCGACACTGAGCCCCAGCCCCGACTTGCTCACGTTCAGGGACAGGAACTTCCCGAGTCGAAGCCGCTTGCGGAAGAGTAGGCCCATGCTTATCCCTCCTTTTTATGCTCCATCGTGACCCCCTTGCTCGGTTGTGGCCTATGGCCGTTGAGCCTCAGCCACCGGCTGAGCATCCCTCATATCATAGGCCGTGGCAAGGCGTGCGACCGCCTCATGGAGCGCGGCGGTGTTCAAATGCTGATACCTCCGAGCAGTTCTCGGATCTTTCCACCCACAGATTGCTTCAATCGTTCGCTGATTGACACCCTTCATGGTCAACCAGCTTGCCGCATGGTGGCGGAGATCGTGGAAACGAAAGTTGGCGATCCCAGCTTGGCGGCACGCGCGATGAAACGCCATGGTGAGCGCCGCCCCCGTCCATCCTGCAAAGACCAGGGTGAACGGATCGCCCCCCCGTGGGAGGGCTTCCACGGCCCGCGTTGCATCGGCATTCAGCGGGACGATCCGGCTCTCGTTGTTCTTCGTTCTGACCAGTGTGACGTGCTTCGCGCGAAGATCGACATCGGCCCACGTAAGGGTCAGGATTTCCCCCCGGCGCATCCCCGTATTCATGGCGAGGGTGACAATGGCCCAGAGCCCCATCGAATGCCGTCCGCATGCTTCAAACAACCGCTCCACCTGCTCGGGGACAAGATACGTAGCTTTAGCGGGAGGGACCGTCAGAAGCTTGATTCCGTTCTTCCCACCCTTCGCGGGGTTCGCTTTCAGCAACCCCCAGGCCACCGCGTAATTGAGCAGATGCTTGAGACGAACAAGCTCTTTGTTCACAGTAGAGTTTTGCACTTGTCCCGCTCGTTCGGCCATGTAGTGTTCGATCTGCTGGCGGGTGATCCGGCTGAGGCGATCCCCTCCGAAGGCGGGGATGAGGTGCTGATCGAGAATCCGTCGGGCACGGTCCTGCTCTTGAGCAGAGAAGGTGTGTGACACGGCGGCCCAATACTTCGCCGCAAACTGACGGAAGCTGGTGTTTTCTTCCTTGAGCCCCAGGTATTCCCCCTTTGTGATCTTGACCTGAATATCCCGGAGTGTGGCGGTGGCGATCCGCTTATCGGGTGAGACCTTCTTTCTCCGGCGATCCCCATTCGCATCGTAAAAGTCAATCCACCAAAACTCCCCGCGTTTGAACACGCTCATCGGGTTGTCCCTCCTTTCTTGGCCCGTGGCCGTCTAGCCACATAGACCTTTTCTGAAAGCTGGCGCTTGCGCGTGTTGGCATATCGGGCGTGTGCCTGCTCGGCTTGCTGCTCCTTGACGTGCTCCTGCTGGCGGCGTTGCTGCATGTAGACCCGCATTTGACAGCGTTTCGAGCAGTACGCTTGCTTCTTCACGGGTAAGAAGAGCGCGTGACAGGCGGGACACTGGCCGATCTTCCCGGTCTTCTCATACGCGAACAGCAAAAAGACGCTCAAAAGGAAGACATCCCGGGCTGGCCCATCGACTCCGAGATGCGTTTTCCCCTTCAGTCCTATGGCATCGAGTGGGAGCAGGCGGCATCTGATCTGGAGGGGGGTGAGAGGCGCGTGAACCTGCTGGCCTGGCCTCATCCTCCGAGTGTCGACCACGTTGTGCAGGATAGCCTGCACGGCACCCTGGAGCTGACGGAAATCTTCCTCCGTGTAGGGTTTCGAGGGCAGGTGCTCGAAGGTGGAGAAATGGACCGGCCCGTGCGCCGGGCTTTGCTCCCCCTGCTGGCCATGTAGGTAGCGCGTGAAATCATCCCGGAGGTTCGACCAGTCCCCTGGACGGAGGCGGTCAAGGTCCATCCCGGCGAAGCCTACCACGAACTGCATTCGTTCTTGTGCATTCAGCATATGTCCACCCCCTTGTACGTGTGTGCACTCAATATATGTTAGTCGCATTCACTTGTCAAGGGTATATATTACAATAACGCTAATCATATTATGTTAGCCTATTGACAATTGTATGCGCTAACCGTAGATTCGTATCGAGCGAAACAACGAACTAGAACTTTTCACGAAAGGGGCGGCAATGCGATTACTGAGTGTGGAGGAATTGGAGCAGCGTTCAGGGGCATCACGCTATACGTGGCGCACGTGGATTGCGAAAGGGCGAATCCCGGTTGTGCGTCTAGGCCGGCTGGTGAAGGTCAAGGAGGAGGATTTTGAGCGCTTCGTCGCCGACAATCGAACTGAGGCGCGGGAATGAGCGGGACGGCGACAACAACACTGCTTGACGCGGCGCTGGATTACCGGCAGATGTGGGGAGCGCCGGTGGTTCCCGTCAACGACCACAAGCAACCGCTCTGTGAATGGGGACAGTGGCGGTATGGTGGTCAGACAGAAAGCGCGGTCAAGGAACTCTTCTCGCGCCCGGCCCACGGCCTCGCGCTGCTATTGTGGCCCGCGTCCACTCTCGCGGTGATGGATTTCGACGGCCCCCATGCCGAACAAGCCTGGCGATCCACCGGCGTGTCGGTGCCACGAACAGCTCGCGTCTACACTCCGCATGGTGTTCACGATTACTTTCGTATGCCCCCGAGCGTTGAGTGTGATGAGGTGGACCGAAAGGTCCGGATCGTGACGGCCCGAGAGTGCGGCTGCGTCAAACCATGCGGCGTGGACCTCCTTGTCAAAGGCTACGCTCTCGCGCCACCCACCCCTCGGTATCGAGAAGATCCTGATTATGTGCTGGAGCCGTCTAGGATTGCTGACCTACCCGAGGGTGTCCTGGCATTGATGCGGCACGCCACAGCGACCGGCAACGGCGAGCGGTTCACCATCGCGGAGAGAATTCCCGAGGGCGAGCGAAATACCGAACTGTACAAGCTGGCACGAAGCCTCAAGGCACGTAATATGAGCCCCGACGCCATTCTCGCCGCCCTACTCAAAGAGAACGAGATGAAGTGTGAGCCTCTACTACCTGACGCGGAGATCGAGAAGATCGTCGCGCACGCTTACGAACAGCCTGACCGACCGGAGTTTGCGGCGACCGGCGGAGCGGACCGGCAAGAGTCGGCGGCCGGCGGAGCAGAGCGAGAGAAACCTAACGATGCGGTTATTATTCGACTCGCAGACGTACAGCCTGAACCTGTGACCTGGCTATGGCCCGGTCGGGTTCCGTTGGGAAAACTGACCGTGCTGGATGGCGATCCTGGCCTTGGCAAATCGACGCTGGCGTTTGACCTGGCGGCGCGGGTGTCCAATGGTTCTCTAATGCCGGACGGTTCGCCGTCGCTTCCAGGCGGGGCGGTGATCTTGACACTCGAAGACGGCCTGGCCGATACGGTGGTCCCCCGGCTCACGGTTGCCGGTGCGGACCTGGCGAAGATTGTCGCGCTCCAGGGGGTGAAAGGTGCGGATGGGAAGCTGAGAGTGCCTACAGTAGAAGACATAGCGGCGCTAACCTGTGCATGTCAACAAGTCGCGGCAAAGATCGTCCTCATCGACCCCCTGATGGCCTACCTGCCAAGTCAACGAAACAGTTGGAGAGATCAAGACGTAAGGCAAGCCCTGGCGCCATTAGCCAAGATGGCGGAGGAGAACGGCGTCGCGGTGCTTGTGATCCGACATCTGAATAAGTCTGGCGGTAGTCAAAGCATCTATCGCGGCGGGGGGAGTATCGGGATTGTCGGCGCGGCGCGGATGGCGTTGCTGGTAGCCAAGGACCCGGAGAACGAGGAGCGGCGAATCCTGGCGGGAATTAAGACGAATCTTGCGCGTATGCCGGAGTCCCTGGCGTTTCGTGTGGTTGCCATAGACGACACGGCCCGCATCGTGTGGGAGGGGGTTTCATCTCATAGTGCTGACGCCCTGCTTGCTGCCCCGGTATCCGAAGAGGAGCGGTCGGCGATGGAAGATGCGGCAGACTTCCTCCGTTCGATCCTGAAGAAAGGCCCGGTGGAAGTAAGGCAAATTCAGCGGGTGGCGCGGGAGGCAGGGATTGCCGAGAAGACACTCCAAAGAGCAAAACATTATGCAGGAGCAACCTCGAAACGTGACACGTTTGGCGAAGGCGGGAAGTGGTTCTGGTCCTTAGATGGCCAAAAGGCGTCTAAGGTGGTCATTCAAAATGATGACCATCTAAGGCATGAGATGACCATCTTAGCGGGCGAGGAGGTGTGTGTCCTATGATGGCGGCGGAGCTAATTCAAGAGGCGCGAACGGCTGGCGTCACCCTGACCCCTCTTCCGGATGGCAGGCTGCAAGCGACTGGGAGGCCCCAGGTCCCGTCAGAACTGAAGGCGAGATTGAGTACGCACAAGACGGAGGTGATGGCGCTGCTTCACGCGTGCGATGCGCTGGCCGACCTGTACCGGACCTACTGGACGTTACCCGAGACCGACCCCCTGGAGACCTTCAAGGCGCTTCATCGAGAGATCGACCTGATTGAAAAACAAGTCGGAGCAGAGGCAGCATGGCGGACCCTGGAGGCATCGGCGAGGCGCTGGTATCAGGAGAAAGGCACGTGTCCTTTTTGTGGGAAAGACGAACTGCATCTGAGAGGAAGGCGTTGACGACCGTGGCGCAAGGCAGGCTGTAGATGGGGGGTAAAGGCTAAATGGTAGACGTGATAAGGCTTTCAACGCGCAAACGACGCCCTAAACCGGGCGATCTGGCGGCATTGCGGCGTCGATTGTGGTATGCACTGACGCAGATCGAAACGCTGATCGAGGATAAGGACCCGTCTATCAAGCTCAAAGCGGCCCATGCTTTGGCGACAATGGCAGGCGCGTATTTGAAGGCGTCCGAGCTGGCTGACTTTGAGGGACGGTTACAGGCGCTAGAATCCAAGCAGCGAATAGCCTAACGGAGGATGCGTTATGAGCAACTTTGAGAAACGGCTTGAGCGACTTGAGAAGACGGAACACGGGAAGAACCCGGACCTTGCAAGCATGGTGTTTTATCATGTTCACGTATGCAGCGAACCGGCCCCGGAAGCTGGCCAGCCTGAGCGAGATTCTCCGGTGTGTGCCGACTGTGGGCAACCCTTGCGTTGGGTGTTTGGCGCACCCCCCGAGGGCGCGGAAACCATTATCCGCCTACCCGACAATGGGCGGGACTGAGGCGACCGATGGCAGAGGATGAACCGATACGAGTGATGCTTCAGCGGATTGAGAGGAAGCTTGACCTCCTGCTTCGTGTAATCGGCAAGACGACCCCCCTTCAATCGGGTGATAGGAATGCTTCCGACTCCGTTAGTCAGAAGACTGAGTATTAGTCAAAAGACTGGTGTCCAAATAGTGACTATCACGGGTGTCGTTTGCGCTTTCTCCTTGTCACTGGCACTCACATTGCGATCTTGCATAACCTCTTGAGATTACTGTCTAAAACTCACGTCTTGTCATTCCTTCTTACTCCTGCTATAATGCCTTGAAACGCTCTTTCAAGGCCGAAACACGGGTTCGAATCCCGTTGGGGACGCCAATGGTTTCCGATAATTCGCTGCCTTCTCCGCTCCGGGGCCGGTTGCTGTTGACTTGTCAATACCGAGAAACGTCATGCCTGCTCTCTTCAATGCGACTGACGCCTTCTGGGGAGGGATGGAAGACCAGGGTTATGAGAGCGTCTCAGGAAGGCTATGGCGAAGTCGTACAGGCGCTGATTGCGCAGGGCGCGAAGGAGGGGCGATCATGAGCGATGATGTGAACGCCGCAGACAAGCACGGCAAAACGGCCTTGATGAGAGCATGCGAGGAAGGCCGCCCGGAAGCTGTGCACGCGCTGATCGCCAAGGGCGCGAATGTGAACGCCAGAGATGAGTATGGCTGGACGGCCTTGATGAGAGCGTCTCTGAGAGGCCATGTCGGGGTCGTAGAGGCGCTGATTGCGCAGGGCGCCTGGGTACACGTCAAATCGAACGAGGGCTGGACGGCCTTGATGAGAGCGTCTCTGGCAGGCCATCTCGATGTCGTCCGGGTACTGCTCGCGCAGGGCGTGGATGTAAACGCCAGACAGGATAATGGCGCAACAGCCTTGATATGGGCGTCTCAGGAAGGCCATTGCGAGGTCGTCCGGGTACTGCTCGCGCAGGGCGCGGATGTGAATGCCAAAACCAACAACGGCGTCACGGCCATGATGATCGCGTATAACAGGAGCGAGAACGAGGTCGTGCAGATCCTCAAGGAAGCCGGGGCAAAGGAATAGCCCTCTCCAACCTGGCGACGGCGTCTGTAAGCACGTCAATCCGCTATTTTTGAACGCTATAATGCTCTTGCCCATTACCTCCCTTTCTGCTATCGTTGCATTCTCTATTGATGTCCATGTGGTGGAGAGTCGGACATCGCTCTGAGCGCACCGTAACGTGTGCGAAGTCCACTGATGTGTCGTTCCGCGGCAAAACTACCCTGTGAAAATAATACTGAGCCAAGCACACCGGCGACCAAACACGATACGTGTGCAGCATACCGGTAAATAAGGGTTCGAGAGGGCATGCAGAAACGGCTCAGACTTGGCGTGCTGGCCTCCGGTCGAGGAAGTAATCTACAGGCGATCATCGACGCCAGTAAAGCCGGGAAGATCGATGCGCTCGTCGCCATCGTTATCAGTGACGTGGCAGCGGCTCACGCCCTCGAACGGGCTCGCCAATATGGAATCGAGACAGCTTTTGTCGATCCATCTCTGCACCACACGCGTGAAGAGTTCGATGGGGCGGTTATCGATCTGCTGCGCAAACACGATGTAGGGCTGGTCTGCCTGGCCGGGTTCATGCGTCTACTGAGCCCTCATTTCATTCGGGAGTATCGCAACAGGATCATGAATATTCACCCGGCGCTCCTTCCAGCCTTCCACGGGCTGCACGCCCAGCGCCAGGCGCTTTGGTACGGCGCAAAAGTCTCCGGCTGCACTGTTCACTTTGTGGACGAGGGAATCGATACCGGCCCCATCATTATGCAGGCGGCGGTCCCCGTACTGGACGAGGATACCGAAGAGTCGCTCTCGGCTCGTATCCTCACATACGAACACCAGATCTACTCGCGGGCGATTCAACTCTTCGCCGAAGGGTGGCTGGAGGTTCGCGATCGCCGGGTATTCTGCCATGGGACTGATATCCTACAGCAACATGGAAAGCAAGCCTGGGGAGCAATGAATCCATGACAATGTCGGACGGACGAACGAACGATCAGGGGTTGGTGCGGGTCCGGCGGGCCTTAATCAGCGTCTCCGATAAGGCCGGGCTGATTGAACTGGCATCAACCCTACAGAATCTGTCCATCGAGATCATCTCTACCGGGGGAACGGCGCGCACCCTGCGTGAAGCCAATATCCCGGTGGTAGATGTGGCCGACATCACGGGCTTCCCCGAAATGTTGGACGGGCGAGTCAAAACACTCCATCCGAGGATTCATGCCGGCATCTTGGCGCGACGGCGCGACCCCGAGCACCAGCGGCAACTGCAAGAACTCGGCATTTCACCTATCGACCTTGTGATCATCAACCTGTACCCTTTCGAGGCCACCATCTCCAAGGTCGGCGCTACGCTGGAGGAGGCCATCGAGCAGATCGATATCGGCGGCCCAAGCCTCATTCGGGCTGCTGCAAAGAATTTTGAGGATGTTGCGATTGTCGTTGATCCGACCGATTACACTGCGGTCAGTGCAGAACTCCAGCAAGGACAGGGCCGCCTATCGCGGACCCGCCGGTTGCATTTAGCGACGAAGGCCTTCGAGCACGTGGCGCGTTACGATACACTGATCGCCGCGTATCTGAAGGGGCAATGTGGTGAGGCGGGTCCATTCGCGTTCCCGGATCTCCTCGATCTTCGCCTGGTCAGGCTGAAGCAACTTCGTTACGGCGAGAACCCGCACCAGCAGGCTGCCCTGTACGGCGACGCCCTCGCGAGTGAACCTTCTGTGGCGACGGCCACACAGCTTCAGGGGAAGGAACTCTCGTTCAACAACCTCGTGGACCTTGACGCAGCCTTCGCCCTGGCTAAAGAGTTTGATGAGCCTGTCGCGGTCGTTGTCAAGCACACGAATCCCTGTGGGGTCGGCATCGGTTCCCGGCTGAGTGAGGCGTATCAGCGCGCCCAGGCCGCAGATCCAACCTCAGCCTACGGCGGGGTCCTCGGCCTCAACCGCCCGGTGGATGCTGAGACCGCGCGGGAGCTCGCTGCCACCTTTGTGGAGGCGGTTGTTGCGCCGGGATACCATGCGACGGCGCTTGCCATCCTTCGAGAAAAGAAGGCGCTTCGGCTTTTACTGATCGAGTCTTGGCCGCCAACGACGCGCCCTGATCACACGGCCCGTGAACTGCGGCCGATCGTTGGAGGGATGCTCGCGCAGGAGCGTGATCAGATCGACCTGGACCCCGGCCCCCTCCGTGTGGCAACTCGCCGCAAGCCCACTGATGCCGAAATGCAAGCCCTTCGGTTCGCCTGGAAGGTGGCTAAGCATGTAAAGTCCAACGCAATCGTCCTGACAAACACCTGCGCTACGGTGGGGATCGGCGCCGGACAGATGAGCCGGGTCGATGCCTGCCGGCTGGCTGTCATGAAGGCCGTCTCATCCACCAAGGGAACGGTCCTCGCATCCGACGCCTTCTTTCCGTTTCGGGACGGGGTGGACGTGGCGGCTGAGGCGGGCGTGACCGCGATCATCCAGCCTGGCGGCTCGATCCGCGATGCTGAGGTAATCCAAGCAGCGGATGAGGCCGGCATCGCGATGGTCTTCACCGGTATTCGACACTTCCGCCATTGAGACCGGGACCAGGGAGAGACGGAGAGGAACTTCAATGCAGGTTCTTGTGATCGGCGCGGGCGGTCGAGAACACGCCCTCGCATGGAAGATCGCCCAGAGTCCGAAGGTGACGAAGGTCTGGGCCGCGCCGGGAAACGCCGGGATGAGCGATGTGGCGGAATGTGTTCAGATCAGCGCCTCCGACATCCGCCTCCTGGCTGATTTCGCTGAGCGAAAACGGATCGACCTCACCGTCGTAGGGCCTGAGCTGCCCCTTACCCTCGGCATCGTAGATGAATTCGAGCGCCGCGGACTCCGTATCTTCGGACCCCGGAAGGATGCCGCCATCGTTGAGGGAAGCAAGGTCTTCGCCAAGAGCTTCATGAAAAAATACCATATCCCCACCGGCTTCTTTCAGTCATTTGACCGGGCAGAGGAGGCCAAGCGATACATCCGAGAGATCGGCACCCCCCTGGTCGTGAAGGCCGATGGCCTGGCGGCGGGCAAGGGGGTCATCGTCTGTTCCGATCTGTCCGAGGCGCTGGATGCGGTGAACAAGATCATGGAAGAGCGTCTCTTTGGCAACGCCGGCGAGCGGGTCGTAATCGAGGAGTACCTGGAGGGAGAGGAGGTCTCCTTCCACACCTTGACTGACGGAGAGACCGTCTTGCCGCTGGCATCATCCCAGGATCATAAACGCGTGTTCAATGACGACCAGGGTCCCAATACCGGCGGCATGGGCGCCTACTCTCCCGCGCCGGTCATCACCGACTCGATCCAACAGCAGATTATGGAACGGGTCATGATCCCGGCCGTCACAGGGATGGCAACCGAAGGACGACCGTACAAAGGCGTCCTCTATGCCGGCCTGATGATCAGCGCGGGCGAGATCAAGGTGCTCGAGTTCAACGCGAGACTCGGCGATCCCGAAGCGCAGCCGCTGCTTCTACGAATGAAGTCCGACCTGGTTCCGCTGCTGGAGGCCGTCGTGGACGGCCGACTGCGGGACCAGACGATCGACTGGAAGCCGGACGCCAGCGTCTGCGTGGTCATGGCCTCAAAAGGCTATCCCGGCCCGTACGAACAGGGTGCCCTGATCGCCGGGCTCGAAGAAGCGGCTGCCGAGCCTGGCGTCATGATCTTCCACGCCGGAACCAGCCGTACAAACGACCAAGTCCTCACCGGCGGCGGACGGGTTCTTGGTGTCACCGGCCTCGGGCAAGACCTCCAAGGGGCGATCGCCACCACGTACCGGGCGGTGAAGAAGATCCATTGGGAGGGCGCGCACTACCGGACCGACATCGGCGGCCGCGCCCTCGCCAGAGTCTCATAACAATATGGCAACGCAACCGATAGTTGGGATCGTCATGGGCAGCGACTCCGATCTGGCAGTGATGGAACTCACCGCCAAGGCGCTGGAGCGGTTTGGAATTCCGTTCGAGCTCAAAATCAGCTCCGCCCATCGTTCCCTCCACGCGACCCTGGACTATGTCCGGCAAGCCGAGACGAGAGGAATCAGGGTCATCATCGCCGGGGCCGGGGCAGCGGCTCACCTCGCCGGCGTCATTGCAGGCCAGACCACTCTGCCGGTTATCGGGGTGCCACTGGCCTCGAGTTCGCTCAAGGGTCTGGACGCGCTTCTTTCCGTCGTCCAGATGCCCGGGGGTGTTCCGGTTGCAACTATGGCCATCGGCGAGGCAGGGGCAAAGAACGCCGGTGTCCTCGCTGCGCGGATTTTGGCGCTGTCGGATGAGGCCCTCCGACACAAGCTGGAATCATTCAAAGAGGCTCTGGCCTCAGAAGTGGAGGAAAAAGATCGCGCGCTCCAGAAGCGCCGCTCCTGAACTCCCCTTGCCACAGACCCCATACCCCAGGGGATCGTTCATGGATTGGGCGTACTCAGCGAGTTGCCGGCAGGCGTCGCTGTTGTTCCTATTCTTCCTTATTTTCGTGACCGCCTTTCACCTTTGGTTCATCAACTCAGGCCGGTTCAATCTGGCGCCCGATGAGGCGCACTATTGGACCTGGTCGAAGCAACTGAACTGGAGTTACTATAGTAAAGGGCCGATGGTGGCCTACCTCATCGCCCTGTCTACCCAATTGGGGGGTGACAGCGAATTCTTCATTCGGCTTCCTGCAGTCCTGCTGTCAACTGGAACCGTCCTCCTCACGTTTCTGTTGGCGGTTCGGCTCTGTCGCTCCACATGGGCCGGCTTGGAAGCGGTGCTGCTCCTCGCCGCCATGCCGCTCGCCGAGGCGGGTTCAATCTTGATGACGATCGATGCGCCGCTGGTATTCTTCTGGTCGCTCACGCTATTGTTGATCCACCGCGCGCTCTCGGCGGACGGGAACGGCTGGTGGCTCCTTGCGGGAATCGGCCTCGGCCTTGGTCTGCTCAGTAAATACACGATGGCAGCCATCGTACCACAGACCTTCCTGTATCTTGCATTGTCCCGGGACCATCGGTTCTGGATGCGGCGGTCAGGTCCCTACCTCGCTCTCGGTGTGGGACTCCTCCTCTTTACCCCTGTCATATATTGGAACGCAACGCACGACCTGGTCTCGTTTCGCCACCTCCTGGAGCAGCTTGGAGCAGGAAAGGAGAGAGTTATACCGGCAAAGACTCTGGGGGAGTTTGTAGCATCCCAGGTGGGTGTGGTCACCCCCGTACTGTTCGTTGTGCTCATGATCGGGCTGTGGGAGGTCGGACGAACCGGGCTTAACCGACGCAGTGATGACACGTCACTTTTTCTCTTTTGCGCCTCGGTACCCCTGCTGATCGTCTGCGTCATCACCAGCCTGTGGACAAAGGTACAGGCGAACTGGGCCGCGCCAGCTTTTGTTGCTGCGGTCATCGCTGTCGCCAAGTGGCGATCAGGCTCATCTGCCCATGGTGTCTCTACCTGGCGATGGACGCGCGGTCGTACGCTTTTCGCCTGCGCGTTGGTAAGCGGGTTCCTTGTCAGCACCATTGGTCACTTTCCGCACGCCCTTGCCTCGGTTGGCCTTCCGCTCCCTCACAAGCTCGATCTGACACGGCGCCTTAGAGGATGGGCAGAACTGGGAACGCAGGTCAGCGCAGTCTATCAGGAGATGAGCCGAAGCAGACCGACGTTCGTCTTCAGCGACCGGTATCAGGTTGCCAGCGAGGTGATGTTCTATGTGCCGGCCCACCCGAACACATATAACATCCAGCTCGGGCGGCGAATGAACCAGTTTGACATATGGGGAGGAACCGACGAGGTTCGGGGTTGGGACGCCATCTTCGTGACAGATCGGCCTGATCCTCCTGATGCCGTTCTTCGCTCCTTCGACACGGTGAAACCGGAGCGACTGACTCACCTCTCGAAGGTCGGCCAGTCGCGTACCCTTAGCTCGTGGTCAATCTTTCGCTGTTACGGTTTCCGGGGGTTCCCTCCGGCTCAGCAGCTCGGGTACTAAATGCGGACGCCGTGGCTGTCCATTGTCATCCCCTTTTGTAATGAGGAAGAGAACGTCTGGCCCCTCCATGGCGAGATCGTCGAGGCTCTGGGCGGTCTTGGACAGCCCTACGAGGTGGTCGCCGTGGATGATGGCAGCACAGATCGGACGCTGGCCACCCTTGAGGCGATCGTCAAGGACGACCCGAGATGGCGTGTGGTGGTGCTTCGACGGAACTTCGGGCAGACCGCCGCCTTGTCCGCCGGCTTTGACCACGCCAAGGGCGACGTGATCGTGACCCTCGATGGGGATCTTCAGAACGATCCGGCCGATATCCCGAGGCTACTGGAGTTGATCCAGGACTACGATGTCGTCAGTGGCTGGAGGGCCGAACGAAAGGACCCATTCCTCTCCAGGCGGATTCCCTCGATGCTTGCGAACTGGCTCATCTCCGTGACAACCGGCGTAAAGCTTCACGACTATGGATGCACCCTGAAGGCATATCGGCGGGTAGTGGTGGACAATCTCCGGCTGTACGGTGAGTTGCATCGGTTCATTCCCGCCATCGCCAGTTGGATGGGAGTCGCCATCGCCGAGGTCAAGACGAATCACCGTCCCAGGCGATTCGGACGCTCGAAGTACTCCATCCTCAGAACGGTGCGGGTCCTCCTGGACCTGATCGCCGTGAAATTCCTGCTCCGATTCAGCACGTCCCCGATTCAAATCTTCGGCGGGTTAGGGCTGACCGTCGGAGTTTGCGGCGGCGGGTTGCTCCTCTATCTGGCCGGCCTTAAACTGCTCGCGGGCCAGCCGATCGGCGGGCGACCGCTCTTGCTGCTGGCAGTCCTCCTCCTGATACTGGGGGTGCAACTGGTGGGCATGGGCCTGCTCGGTGAAATGGTGGCGCGGGTCTATCACGAAACGCAGCGCAAACCGATCTACATGGTCCAGCGAACGATCCATGGGGTGAAGACTGGAGGTGACTTGAGTGAGCTTCGTCAATAGGTCCGCGGCCAAGGCTTGGCGGCTTGGACTGAAGCTCATCGTGAGCGCCGCGCTGCTGGCTTTGCTCTTATCCAGGACCGATCTGCAAGCGCTCGGTACCCTCTTCCGCTCCCTGCGCGTCCCGATCTTTTTCGGATCCATTCTCCTCTATCTGCTGGCTCAGTTGCTCAGTACGGTACGCTGGAGGTGTCTGCTTCAGGCTGAGAAGATCCATCTCCCGTTCTGGCGCCTCATCCTGCTGTACTTGGAGGGGATGTTCTTCAACCTGATGCTGCCGACCGCTATCGGCGGCGATCTGGTTCGGGGCTATCAGATCTCACGCCTGACGGAACGGCGTGAGGCATCGGTGGCCTCTATCCTTGTGGAACGGCTCTCCGGCTTTGCCGCGCTGGCCATCATCGCCTGCATCGCCATCATCCCCGCATATGCTTACGTGAGCGACCCGCTTATCGTCTGGTTGACGGCCGGCTCCGCGGCAGGAATGATTGCCCTTATCGCTTCACTGTTGAGTGATCGACTCCAGGCGCTGTTCTTCAGACTGCTGCTTGGCGTGGGTCTTGGGAGGTTTCACGACCAGGTCCATCGGCTATACGAAGCGGTCCAACAGTATTGGACCCACCGACCGGCCCTCCTGCTCGCGCTGGGGCTCTCATTGGTTCTGCAGTCGCTGGTCATCACGATCTTCTACCTGATCTCACAGGCGCTCAACCTGTCCGTCCCTCTCCGCTATTTCTTCCTATTTATCCCGTTGATCAGCGTCATCTCGATGCTGCCAATCTCGGTCGGGGGTCTAGGTCTCCGGGAGGGGAGCGCCGTGTACCTCTTCACCAGGGTCGGCCTGGATTCTGCGGGCGCACTCAGCCTGTCCTTACTCTGGTTCGCTGTCACGGTCCTCTGTAGCGGGTTAGGGGGGATCGTGTTTCTAGTCGGTCACTCGCAGCACCAGATGGACCCTTAAACGGCGAAACACACTATGTCTGTTCTACCGTGGCTGGAGAGACTGCGCGAGTGGGATGAAACTGGATTCCACCTGATCAACGGAAGCCTGCGGAACCGGTTCCTCGATCTCCTGATGCCCTTCGTCAGCAATAAATGGAACTTCGCCCTCCCGGCGGCCGCCCTCCTTGGTTACGTATTGCTCTTCCGTCCAAAACGTGATCGCATCATAGCCGTGTCCGCCATCGCTCTGATTCTACTCACCGATGAAACCAGCCAGCTCTTGAAGGATCTGTTCCAACGGATCAGACCATGTGGCGTCCTCAACGCGACTGCCTGCTTGCGTGTCCGTTCATTCTCTTTTCCCTCCAATCACGCCGCCAACATGTTTGCCTTGGCTACGTTTCTCTCTTATAATTACTCGCGATCAGGGTTCGTCTGGTTCCTTGCAGCCGCTCTCGTTGGATATTCCCGAATCTATGTCGGCTCGCATTATCCGCTTGATGTGCTGGGCGGAGCGCTCTGGGGAGTCCTGATCGGAATGCTTGGCGCCGCAGCGGTCCGGCATCTTCTGCGGATTGCAGGAGTCCAGTATGCGAGTTCATCGGGTGACAAAAAGAACCAATCGGCCTGCGAGCCGGAAACCTTCCAGTAACGCCTTAAGGGGCTCAATGATGAGTGCTCAACAGATTCGACTCACGTCTTTGTCGCATGGGGCGGGCTGAGCGTGCAAGATCAGCCCTGCTGATCTGGCCCAGGTCCTGGGCCAACTGCCGAAATATAGCGATCCTCGAATACTAGTCGGGGCAGAAACCTCCGATGATGCCGCCGTCTACCAACTGGATAGCGGGCGGGCGATCGTCCAGACCGTGGACTACATCACGCCCGTGGTGGACGACCCGTATAGCTGTGGCCTGATCGCCGCCGCCAACTCCCTGAGCGACATCTACGCCATGGGCGCCATACCACTGTTCGCCCTCAATATCATTGGTTTTCCAGTCGGGTCGCTCCCGCTGAGTATCCTGGGGGACATCCTGCGTGGCGGCGCCGACAAGGCCCGCGAGGCCGGGGCCCCGATTATCGGAGGACACAGTATCGACGACCCGGAGCCAAAATATGGGCTCGTCGTGACCGGGCTGATCGATCCTGCGAAGATCTTCAAGAACTCGACCGCCTTCATCGGGGATGATCTGGTGTTGACCAAGCCGCTCGGCATTGGAATCGTCACCACGGCTATCAAGCGCGGCAAAGCCTCGGAACCGACAATTAATGCTGCTGTAGCTCTGATGGCAGCACTGAATAAAGACGCATCGGAGGCTATGGTGGCGGTCGGCGCTCACGCGTGCACAGACGTCACGGGTTTTGGGCTGCTGGGCCACCTCCACGAGATGACGGCGGGCAGCGAGGTTGGTGCACGGGTATCGCTTTCGAAGGTCCCTATTCTCCCTGAGGCCTGGGATCTGATCCAAGAGGGGATCTGTCCCGGCGGGACAAAACGCAACTATGAATCACTGCAAGGGGCCATCGTGTGGAATCCTGGGATTCGCAACGAGGCCCAACTGATCCTGTGCGATGCCCAGACCTCCGGTGGCCTCCTGATCGCGGTGCCGAAGGACAGGACTACGGCCCTGATTCAGCGCCTGCGGGAGCATAAGACACCCGCCGCCACACTCATCGGCGAAATCGTGGAAGATCCGAACGGCCGGATCTGGGTAACGCCATAACGCTATTTGACAATGAGCCCGGCGTAGAGAACGAAAAACGCTTGACATCTTCCCGTTGTTCTTGATATAAAAGGCTGTTTTTTCCCTCCATGCTCATCGGTTATATGTAGCTCGTAACCGAAATAAACTTGGAAAGGATCCGGCTCGATGGCGAAGAAGTTTTATACGGTCCTTGTCCTTCCCGATGCCAGTTCTCAGATTCGAAGGTTTCACATTACAAAACCCCTCTTTAGCGCGCTTACTGTCACCGCAGGCCTCATTGGCGTGGCCTTTGTATTTCTTATCTATCAGACGGTAAGCCACACCGGTCACTTACTGGAACTCCGTCAGCTTCGAACAGTATCGAGCGAACAGGCCACCCTGTTGCAGAAGTTTGAACGTCTCGACAATCAAATGGTCCAGCTCCGAGAGTTCGACCTCCGGTTACGGACGGCAGCCGGGCTGGACGTGAAGAATGCGGAGAGTTCGATGGTTGGCGTGGGCGGGGCGGACACCTTAAGTTCGCGCGCTCTAATGGTGGCGGCTCTCGCTCATCAGACCTCACCTGGCGGCTCGTCGACAAAGATCGGGGTTGATAACCTCGGCGGTGAGCTCGATCGCTTAAGCCGTGAGATGAATGATCGCAACAAGAGCTTTCAGGGTCTAATCCAGGCGCTTGAAGCAAAGCGGAGCCTCCTGGCCTCCACCCCGACGATCTGGCCGGTCAAAGGGTGGCTCACGGCCGGGTTCGGGCAGCGCCGCTCCCCCTTCACCGGGCAACGACAGATGCATGAAGGCGTCGATATCTCGAACAGCGTCGGGACGCCGGTCATCGCCCCGGCCGACGGGATCGTCACGTATACGGGACCGCTCGGCGGTTTCGGCAATGTCGTCTCAGTGAGCCACGGCAATAAGATCTCCACCTTCTACGCTCATTTACAACAACAAAAGGTCTCTCAGGGTCAGCAGGTGAGAAGAGGGGACGTGATCGGCTTGGTGGGGGCAACGGGCCGCGTGACCGGGCCTCACCTTCATTATGAGATTCAGGTGAATGATGTGCCTGTTGATCCAACCAAGTATGTCATCGACCCGGAAACCGTAAAATATCTCGGGAGCGGTGAATCGGCCGAGTAGCACTCGGATTGCTTGGTTACTGCGTGTGGGTCAGACCCTTAGGGGAACCGTCCTCTAGGGGTTTTTGTTACTGATTCGAAAGTCCCCCCGCTAAGATCATTCTACTTGCTTCTGCCTTCGAGCGTCCCTTTCGGCATTGAAGCCCTCCCGCGTCTATGGTAGGATCCGCGTGGCAGGCCGAGCCGACAGCAAGGAGAGGATGGCACGATGTTCATGAAGTGGGTCTCGAAGGTGGTGGGCACCAAAAACGAGCGGGAGCTCAAGCGCCTCCAGCCGATGGTGACGGCGATCACGGCGCAGGAGCCCGCGGTGCAG
>JAGWQH010000065.1 GCA_028870115.1 Candidatus Methylomirabilota bacterium | reverse complement strand
GTCATACAGCGCCTGCGCGGCCTCCGCCAAAAGAACTCCGTTTGTGGTGATGGCAAGATCCTCGATCCGCGGGTTGCGCGCAATCATTCTGACCAGAGCCGCAAGGTCTCTGCGGACGAGCGGCTCGCCCCCCGTCAGGCGAATCTTGGTGACGCCAAGCTCGGCGAAGATATCCACCAAGCCGCTCGCTTCCTCCAACGTCAGGATCTCCTTGCGTGGCAGCCAGACGTACTCTTCCTCAGGCATGCAGTATTGGCAGCGCAGGTTGCACCGATCGGTCACCGACAGGCGCACACTGCGAAGCGGTCTGCTCAACAGGTCAAAAAACATCGGGGAGTATTCGGTACGCTGTTGCACCCGGCTTACTCCTTCTTCGGCTCACATACCCACACGTACTGTTTCGCAGTCAAGGAGGCAGCTACCATAGGTAATAACCTATGCACTTGACTCAAGGTAGTGCAGCGCTCTGGGGTGGTGGCACCAGACTCAACACAACCTGTAGAGGTCACGGAGTCAAGTGCATAGGCCACATGTAAAAACGTCTACTACCCATGAACCCCTTAGTACATCGGCTGGACCTCTTTCACCTCCACGACCTTTAGGCCGCCAGGGCCGGTATAGAGGTTCCCTTTGACCATCACCACCCGCTCCAGGTGCTCACGGAGCAGGCTATTGGGATCCTTGAACGGGGCGTCAGCCATTGCCGCGTACATCACGTTGGCCTTCTCATCCAAAAGGTACATCCGGATCCCGGCCTGGTCACACCCAATGGCACACTCCCGGTGCGACTCCCCTTTGAGTCCGCTCGGCAGCAGGCAGACCGCATCGACTACGCGGACGGTAAGGCTGACGGGCTTTGCCTTCTCCGCAGCCCAAGCGGGGTTGGCCAGGAGGATTCCAAGTCCGACTGCCAGGAACGCGTACTGTACAATCCCTTTGATCATCTGAATCTGACCTCCTTTCGGACCGCCACCACGACTGGAGTCAAGTGGATACCCCTATCCTAGAATACGGATTGTGTTGCTTCCCATGCTAATGCTCCTGTATCTGAAAGGCAGGCATCTTTTGTTACACACGTCTCACACAAGCCTTCCGTCTCAGGCACAATCGGTGCCAGCCCTTCGACCTGCACAGGCTGCGTCTCAATGGCCTTGATCTCAAACGCCAGAAACTTCCCGGTCAGCCGGGCCAGCCAGAGGTAAAAGCCATTCGTCGCCTTCTCCTCAAGACGATCGGTGAAAAACAGTGCCCATCGGCCTAAGTGATCCTGCAAGAACTTCCGCTGGGCATCCCGACAGATCTCGACTCTTTCCGCTTTCTCTTCCTCCTCTCCATCTGAAATCACGGCATAGGCCTCCTTATAGGCCAAAAACGACATGAACTCCAGCTCGATGGAGATATAGTCCAGCCGCTCCTTTATCTGGTTCGAAACCTCCAAGCCGAAGGCTCGATAGAAGCCGGCAATGTCGCCTAAGGTCTGGGACTGCTCGAAGACCTGAGCGCCTGCAAGCTGCGTGTTGGCACCCGCATACCCACCACTGCCATAAAGGGTCTCGTAGGGGGGACAGTCGCACTGCAGCGTGTAACCAAAGATCTTCGAGAAGTCCGATCTCATCGCATCCGCCGGCTTGAGAGAGCCCTTCAGGGATTCAAGGGTCTCCTTCAAGCCATCGGGGCTGCCCAAGAGAGCCACGGCCTCCCCGGCTTCCTCCCAGCCTAAGCTGGACAGAACCGTCTCCTCAGGATAGAGGAAAAGGAGCGAGGAGAGGTGGTAAAGATAGCTCCTGGCCAGCGCGCGATTGACGGTCTCTCCCTGATTCATCTTGGTCTCCTAAATAGAGTTAAAGTGGACATTGGGCCGGATATACTTCGGCTCCTCCACCGTCTGCCGGATAATCTCCCTATCATTCTTGTCGTAGCCGATCACCGTGTCGTTATACATCTCCCATTTCTTGCCGGTTACGGGATGGATCGTCTCGAAGACCTTCGGACCTTCCTTGATCTCATACCGGAAGATGATCTCCTGACTGGCGCGGACGAGCTGGAGCACTGCCAGCAGCTCCCGGTCAGGGGCCACATACCTCTCAATCGCCTCATCTACCCCAGGACCGAACATCTGTCGTAGGTAGGGCCGGGGCGCCCACCGTGGAGGGATGTAGTAGCCATTCGGCTCGGTCCCGAACTGGGGATACAGGGGAAGGCCGACCTTTGCCACCTTGACCAGGTAGTAGATCGGGTTATAGTGGTCCTCCGCCCAATCTCCGGTCTTCTCATCAATGCGGACCAGGCCCTGGATACGGATCCTCCCGACACAGGCCGACATGCACCGGGTCTCAATAGGAACGCCATCGGGGGTGATGTGAGGATCCTTTCCCTCGATTCGGGGATAGCAGGCAATGCATTTTTCCGAAACCCTTGTCGTTCCCCGAAACATCGGCTTCTTATAGGGGCAGGCCTCAACACATTTTCGATAGCCCCGGCACCGCTCCTGATCAATCAAGACGATCCCATCTTCCGGTCTTTTGTAGATCGCCTTTCTCGGACAAGCCGCGAGACAGGCCGGGTAGGTGCAGTGGTTGCAAAGCCGCTGGAGATAGAAAAACCAGGTCTTGTGCTCGGGAAGCACTGACGAGGCATCCGGACCATACCACTTCTCTGGCACCCCTTCATGAGGCGTGGTTGCCGTGTCTTCATAGATGTTGGGAAAGCGCCACTCCTCGTCTTTCGGGATGTATCCGAGGGCCCGGACACCCCCCTCCGGCCCATACCGCTTCTTTGCGGCCTCGAAGATCGTCATCCCCTCGTAGGCCCCGTAGGGGCGTTTGCTTCCGTCCTTCTTGGAGGCATCCCAGACCGCTTCCCTCCCCTCCCGGTTATGGGCCTCATCGAGAAGCTGAAGGATCTTCATATCCCAGAACTGGGGATAGCCACCATAGGGTTTCGTCTCCACGTTGTTCCACCACATGTACTCCTGTCCCTTTGAGAAGGTCCAGGTGGATTTGCAGGCCATCGTGCAGGTCTGACAGGCGATACACCGGTTGGTGTTGAAGACGAAGGCGAACTGCCACTTGGGATGGGCCTCCGGGTAGGGATAGGCCATCTTCCTTCCGAGCTGCCAGTTATACACCTCATTCCACGCCATGGTATGTCTCCTTCTCGGGTGTCAAAATCTGTTTTTTAACCTCATCGGCCCGAAGCCGTAGAGAGATGTCTTTTCCATTCCAATACCCCCACTTCTCCCTCAGTCGGGAGATGATGGCCAGGACGTACTCCTCCCCCTTTTCATGATAAATCTGATGGGTCCCCCGGTAGAAGGGATCACGGAAGAGGTGGAGCAGACTCTCATCGTCCCAGCCGTCCCGGATATACTCCTCCACCAGGCACTCCATCATCTCCTCAAGATTCCCTCCGGGGAGCGCTACCCCGACCAATTCCATCGGATCATCCGCCTCGAACTCTTTTTCGGCCATTCGACTCTCCTTAGGCTTTCATCTTAATGAGCGCTCCCTTGAGAAGCCGGCTCGTGAAGTCGCTTTCATTCTTCGGAGCAAACCCTGTCCAGGTCGGCTCCCAGGGATGCCTGTTATCCAGACCTCCATTCTCGGCCTTGGTGATCCTGATCAGCGTCTCCTTCGGAACGGTGTTGACCGCGTGGTTGTCCTCATCGAATCCCCAGACGAAGATCATGTTGGTTGTCTTCTTGTGAAGCAGGGTGTCCAACTGGTGCATCGGCATGAGGAAGCTTCGGGTCACGCTCTGATGGGAGCCGTACCGCCAGTTCGACTGATATCCTGTGGAGGCGAGGGCCCGACCATCCGGCCTCGTCTCATGCGCCTTGACGGTGCGGTCGGTAGCCATCCAACTGGAGTGTTTGGTCATCGTGAAATGATAGGGGTACGCCGGGTTGTACTTCACCCGCAGCATGGACCGGGCCACCTTGTAGAAGGGATCATTCGGCTTCCAGCCTTCATATGGACGATCGGCCGGGTTGGCATCCATATAGACCCAGTCGCCGTCGTTAATCCCCAGGTCTTTGGCCGCCTGAGGGTTCATATGGAGCTGCCAGTCCCCCACACCCGGGGCCCGCTTATCCATCCGGTACGGGTCGCCAAAGTTGGTGCTCCAGATCCAGTTCCAGTCGACCACAGCCCAGGAGGAGTGGACCGTATGGCGGCTCTTCGGAGTCACGCAGTAAAACTTGTATCCCTTCTCCCACAGGGGATTCTTGGTCAGTTTTACCTGCTTCCACGGCATCTTCACGTTTCGGATCGTTCGCATTTCAGGCTTCATAGCATCTAAGGGGATGCCGTAGTCCTCTGGACGGACCAGGGGGTTCGTGGAGACGATTACGTTAGGGAGATACGGCGTCGCCTCCACCGCCTCCCGATGGACGATGAAGTTCTCCCCGTATTCGATCACCTCCGGCTCGTCGTTGTAGCACTGAAACCTTCCGGTCGGTGTATACACGGGCCAGCTATCGACGATCTGCTCCAGGAAGGAGACCCTCGGGTAGCTCCTGAAGAGCATCAGGGCCGCTCCAGGCTCGCCATATTTACCGGCGACGAGGTCTTCTACCTTATAGGACTTCTCGGGCGTAGAGGTGGTGCAGCAGACCTCCAGGACCCGCTGGATGTACACCTCCGTCTTGCCCTCTAAGACATGTTTCCAGCAGCTTTTGAAGCGAGGGTCCCCGGTGAGTTGACTCAGCTTCTCGGCCACCAAGGCGAAGATGACCGCATCGTCCTTGGTATCATGGAGGGGTTTTATCCCCTGGCCGGTGCGACCCTCACCCGCCTTTCCTCCCCCGCCGCCCGCATTCGCAAAACTGCCAACGGTCGTGCCGATCCCGGATCCGACGCCTCCCTTCCCCCAGATCTGGAGGAACGGGTTCGAGCAGGAAGCGCCCACCTCCAGTGTCTCGAACTCCAGCCAGGAGTTGGCCGGCAACTGGATATCGCAATGCTCCGCCGAGCCCGTCCACTCAATCTGGCAGTCCACGTACATATCAATCTTCGGATACAGGAGATTCTTGATGATGTTGTAATGCCACTTCGTCACGTTCGCCAGGTGGTTGGTGTTGCAGGTCCACATCGCCTTGGTCGGGGTGGGCATATGGCTGTGGCCCGTGAAGACCTTCCGCTCGTGCTTGGGGGTCTTCACAATCAGCGGCTTATCGCCGTGGCCATAGTAAGCGGTCTCCTCCCCCTCGGAGTAATTCTTGATATGCTTTCGGATCTCCTTTCGCCACGTCCCCAGATCGTTGTATTTCGGATCATCCCAGGCAATCTGATTGAAGGGGTCCTCCTTGATCCATGCGGCCACCCCAGGGCCGGACCACATCGAGCCATGGATTAAGGCCCCCTTGTAGTTCCCGGACCAGGTGTGCACGCCCGCGCCGGGGATGCCGAGGTTCCCGGTCAGCATGAGAATCAGAAAGCAGGCACGGTTATGCTCGGTCGCATTGAAATAATGATTGATCCCCTCCCCATGGTGGATGGAGATCGGCTTGATGGTGGCGACATCCTCGGCTAGACGCTGAATCAACTCTTTTGGGGCGCCCCCGCAGATATCGCTGACGGTATCCAGATCGTAGTCCCGGAGGTGGATCTTGTATCCTTCCATGACGGTCATCACCTCCACCTCTTTGCCATCTATCAGCTTGACCTTTCCCTTAAACTCCAGGGCCGGGTCAATCCCTTTCTCTGAGAGCTTCTTTCCCACGTCCTCACGGGTAATCGGCTTGAAACTCTTGCTTTTTAAGTCATACACCACGAAGTCGCCCACCTTTTCATACTGCTCCCACTTCAGCCCATGGACGGCAAAGCTCACACCGTCCTGGAGGAGGCCGAGCTTGTAGTTCGGGAAGACCTCATGAGCACGCAACTGCTGGAGGTTGTCAGTCCGGATCAGGAACGGCAGATTGGTAAATTCCTTGATAAACTTCGCGTCGTACTTCTTGCTCTCGATGAGATACTTGGCAATGTACAGAAAGATCGTGGTGTCGGAGAGACCGGCACGGACCGGGATCCAGTAGTCGGACTTTGTGGCGGGAGGATTATATTCAGGGGCGATCGTCACGATCTTTCCGCCCCGCTCCATGACCTCGGTCAGCCAGTGGGCCTCCGGCATCTTCTGCTCAATCAGGTTCTTTCCCACCTGGATGGAGAGCTTCGAAAATCGAAGATCATTCAGATCAATGTCGGAGGTTTGAAGCCCATGAATAAAAGGTCCCCCTGGGGCCTGATCCCCACGCCAGGTGTACTCCGACCACGACTTGGAACCTACCGCCTTATCCGGCCCCACACCCCGAACATGGGCATCGAGCAGGGCCAGCATATTATTAAACCGGAAGATGCCAAACTTCCCCATGACCCCATGGATGGGGAGAGAGGCGCCCATCTTAACGGTGGTCATCCCCGACTCCTCCCAGTGCTCCAGCATCTCGGGAGCATAGCCATCCTCCAGGAGACGACGCTTCCCTTCCTCACCACTATAGGTCTTGGCAATGGCGATCAGCCCCTTGGCCACATACGTGGTCGCCTCATCCCAGGAGAGCCGGATGAACTCGTCGTTTCCGCGATCGTCGTGCTTGTACTTCTTCCGAAGCTCAGGATGACCGCTTAATGAGGGAAATCCGTCATCGGCCCACTGCTTCCAGCCCTTCCGGATCATGGGGTACTTGGCCCGATAGGGACCATACACCCGCCGATGGACGGTGTAGCCCTTCAGGCACATCCTCGGGTTCCAGGCCGAGGTGGCCTGATTGCCGTAAATATCTTTAATCTTTTGATGGTCGTAGTTCTGCTCCAACCGCATGACCACCCCATTTCTCAGAAAGGCCCTGACCCGGCACATATGGGTGTCGTTCGGAGCACAGATGAAGGTGTAGCTCTGGTCAAAGCGGTATTGATCATGATAGATCTTCTCCCAGCCTCGAGTAGGATAGGTACCCAGGGGGTTTCCAACCTCGACGGACGGCTGGAGCGTTTTAAAGGCAAAGGCCTTCTCGGCGAGGAGCAGCCCCGCCCCCGCCGCCGTCACTCCTAAGAACTTCCTTCTTGTGAACTCCATTGTCCTTCCCTCCTTAGTTCTTCATGAGACCTGACTGCCCGTGTATTGGGCATTGTGTTGGAGACCGCTCGTCTTGGGCAAGCCTGGCAATGGCGACCTTGGCACAACCGTCGCACTCGTAAAGGGTTTGAAAAAAACCCTCCTCGATCACATCAGGAGACCGTGGAACACCCTTCAGCCCTTTTTTTCCCGCCGCAAAGAGTTTAAATAAGTCCCTTCTGGTTAGATTCTCCCCTACCATGTACCCGCCTCCACTCTATAGGTCTCAATACACCGATTGCAGGCCCCTTCCTCGTACTCCCACGTGGGGAAATCTTTCTTCAGGGATTCCAGGGCTTCCTTGGGCAGCTTGTCGAGATCATCGGCCCAATGGAATGTCGGAAAGCGGCAGAGGGGGCAAAGAGAGCCGGGGAAAAAGGCGCTTCGTTGTTTCCCCTGGGATTGCCACCCCGTCTCGCCTCTTTCCAAAACCTTCCCAGGATCCTTCGCCATCTCCAGGATCTCGGCATGGGTCAATCTTTCAACCCCCCAGAGGGCTTCGAAAGCCGCGCTCAACTGCAAAAGAGGGACACCGCGGTAAAATGCCTCAAGCAGCCTAAAATGTCCCTCCTGATCTACGATCGTCTCTTTGCCCTGTCTGCTGAGCCTCCCGTCCACGTAAATGTCCCAGATCGTGTTATACCGATCTCTCAAAAGGGCGATCTCAGAGGGCGAGCTGCCAGCAGGAAATCCCTCTTCGCCACGGGGATGGCCGAAGGATTCATCCACCATATCGGCCACATGTCGGAACTCGTGGCGAAGGTACCGAAGAAGATCCTGGGTGTCTTCGAAGTGCACTTGACGGATCCGGATCCCGATTCGCTTTTGGCTCAGACCCAGATCGGCCCACTCCTCACGATCCCTCATCGCCTTTTTCACAAAGACCTCTTCGATCGCCTCGAGCTCCGGAAACTGCAACAGCGAATCCACAATCATCTTTTCAAAACCAAAATCGATAAAGAACTTCCTGTGAACCTTCTCAAACTCCGCCTCTCGGGCAGAAGGAAGCAGTTTTTGTTCGTAGATTGGATCAACGAAGGCATGATACGCCTTCAGGGGCCGGAAGTCGCCCTTGTCCTCTCGCTGCCTGATCTCCCTGAGCACTACCTCATCCAGGAGGGAGGGATCGTACTGGATCTTCATCTCAATGGCCTCTCGTGAATGATCTTTCCTCTCCTCGATCGTCATTGTGGGTCTTGCTGCTCTTTGGTCAGCTTCACCTTCCATTCGTGGGGGAGATTCTGAACCCAGCCGTTGTACACGACCGGGATCGGAAGCACCCCCTGCCCTCCCATTCCGGCGTAGTCCGTTACGGCAGTATCATCCATCTTGAATCCTGCCGAGGCATTGTCGGTGGTCAACAGTACCCGTCCGACAATTTTTGCGTCCGATGGATTCCCATCGTTGTTCGGATCGGGGTCGACGACGATCAGCTCATTCGAGAATTTACTCGCTACATAGGCGTAATACCCCCCGCCTTGCTTTGCGCCAAACTGGATCCCATGACACCCCGCATCACACGGCAGACTCGCGACAACCGTATCGGTAGCCGTGTCCACAATGATGATGTTTGCGGTCAGCGTATTCGCGTTGAGCAGATATTTCCCATCTGGGCTGACCGGCGTCTGAATCGGCAGTGCGCCGACCGGGCCTCCGATTGGTCCGGTGATAGGATTATAATTGGCAAGGAGATTGATGTCCTTGATCTTCTCCCCAGGTGCCTTTCCGGGCAGGTTTATGTTCAGCACGCTGAGGGTGCTGTCGAGAAAGTTTGACACATAGTATTTGCTCGAGTCCGGCATCATTCCCGTCGCGATCGGAAAGGCCCCCGTGTGGGATTTGGCTTCAATCCGCCTTTGTGGAAAGTTGTACAGGGTCGAATCGTCGGTATCTGCGTTAGGGGTCACCATGAGATTGCCATCAGCGCTCATCCAGTGGCCGTGTGGATGGGTCGGGGCCTCTCCAGGTCCCTGCATGGGAATTCTTCGTTGGATATAGGTGGCCAACGGCGCAAGTTCAAGCACAGCATCTTCACCGTTCAGGCTCACATGGACCTGATCCGTATTGACCCGCGTCATCACATGCGCGGGCGCCTGCCCGACAACCATGTTGCGCACCATCTGTCCTGTCTGCCTGTCAAATACTGTCAATTTATTGTCGAACCATTGGGTCTGGTAGATGAGCGTCTGGTGTCGATCGGTCCACATGTTGTGCGGGTTGTTCATATTGATCGATGGCAAGGCCACTTTCCGTGTCACTTGCCAACTGGTCGCGTCAACGGCGGTTGCGGTTCCAGGCTTTGATTTGTTCGCTGTCTTTTCGAATTGGGCGTCTACCCAGACTTCCCCAACACCCGCCGTGGATGGAGGGATGGCCTGGGCCAGGGTCTTGGGTTCATGAAAGTAACCGTGTAAAGCTGCATTGAGATCCGATACTGAGACTGGATTACCGTCCTTATCGAAGACAAGCACGCCCACGGGAGGATACGTCGGATTCCACGACACTGAAGTCGTCTTACTGTAGAATTGCCAGTTCGAGGGATTGGTGGCGATAAAGAACGTTCGTACCAACCGTAAGGCGAGGTCTGAAGCTGTCGGGAGGCCCGTAATGCCGTTGATCAGATCGATCGTCTTTCCCAGATCCAGTCCGGAGGTTGAAGGGTCGTCGACGATCACCGCCGCAAACATGTACGGGTGGATGTCGCAGTAAAATACATACAATCCGGGCGTCGTCAGGGTGACCGAGAATTCAACAGGATGGAGGAAGTCAGACGGAACGGTAAGATCGGCATCAAACGGCATAGCCGCTGCTCCCGTTGGCCAGATTAAACTGACGGCTGTGTGCAGGGTATTGGCTTGGCCGTGTGATTTGAACTTGACCGTGTCTCCCTGACTAAGCAGAGCGAGTGATTTCTCCCCCGTGCCTGCAATGGATTCAGGAACGCAACCCGGGCTACCCGTGCAGTCGAACCAATTGCCTGGGTTATCCGTGACCTCAAAGGTGACCGTGGTCGCAGCTTCTGCAATATTGAAAACCTTGGGTGCTACCAAAACGATTGCGATAACAAAACTTATGCTGGTCAACCATTGAATCGTTTTACCCACGGAATACCTCCTATACGAGCATTTTTTGGACAAGAGTAAACAGTCCCTTAATGTGGTAGCGTCTACTGCTTCGCCAGTTCGATCGTGAGCTTGGTCTCCTGCTTCGGCTCGACGGTGACGTCCTGCACCTTCTCGCCGAGCGTCTCCTGCCAGACCGCGAGCTTGTACTTTCCCGGTGGAACATCGCCGAGGGTGAACTCACCCTTGTCGTTGGTGACAGCCACGTACGGCTGGTCGGAGACAACGAGCCAGCCCAGCATAAAATTGTGGGCATCACAGGTCACCTTAAAAAGCTCCGCTTTCGCCAACGTCGTGATCAGCTCCTTCTTGAATTTCGGCTGGGCCTTGTTGAACGTGGGGTTAACTTTGCTACGGGTGTGAATGTTGTGGAGAATCCCATCACTGTTCAGGATATGCAGCCTGCCACCCGCGGGAAGCACGACGACATGGGGCTTATAGTTACACCCTTTCTGATCTATTGTTGCGTCCGTGATCGCCCAGCTCTTCCCTTTGTTCACATCGATCAATCTCACCACGGCATTTTCAATGCCTTGCTGAGGACCAACAACGAGATCCCAGCTCAGGTGCTTCTCCTTCCCGCAGACCTCCTTGTCTTCTTCATCGGTCAGTTGGAGATCCAGTTCCTTCCTCGCTGGTGGAGTCCCGGCAAATCTGATCGTGCCGGTGATCGTCCCGCCGTCTTTCACCTCGCCGCCCTCATAAGCCGAGGCAGAAGCTGCGGTCCCAAAGCAAAACCCCGCTACCATGGTCGCTGCAATCAGTTCGCGCATCCTGTACATAGAGCATCGCCTCCTTTACGTCTGGTTAGGGTGGTACCTTACTGCCGCCTCAACTCCAGCGACCCCCCCGTGATGGTCCCGACGCAGTCGCTGCCGGTGTACGCTCCACGGATCGCGTCCGGCAGATACTCACCGCGGCCGGCGAGGGCACCAGGACACTCATGGTTACTTCCCTGTAGCGTAAAAACGAAGGACCGGCCGCCCGGTTCAATGGTCCCGGCCATTGTGCCGGAGCCCCCGGTTCGCAGTCGCCATATGCCGGCAAGGGCGCTGCCATCGCGTGTGAGCGTGAAGGCGATCTCGCCCTGACCGCGGTTGTCGCCATACTGGCCGATCCACTGCGTGCTGGCCGGCGGCTCCCCACGCGGCTGGAACTGCCGGCTTAGCTCGGAAGGCACGCGCGTTGCGGTCCCTGCTGGCGCCCAAGGTTCGCCCCGTGGCTGAGCGACCGTCGCCTCCTCTTTCGAAGGCAGACCAAGGGCGGGGACCATGGGGTCGAGCGATCCCTCGGGCAGGGCGGTGCAACTCACCAGGCCCACAATGACAGCTCCCAAAAGCGCAGTGCGACGCACTCTCTCCCATAGGACTTTAGCAACGGTATTCCTGATCTCCATTCCGTTTTGGCTACTCCCTGAATGTTTGCTCTCCGTCAACACGCCCGTCCCAGCGCTATCTGGCAAGGGTCCAGACGTAAAAGGCTACCTCCCATATCTCCTCATCCGAGAGCGAGTCGGTAAAAGAGGGCATCGGCGTCCCGCCCATCCCATTGAACAGAATCTCATGGATATCCGCCACCGTGCTCCCCCGTTTCAAGCGCCCGATGCTGAACGGCCGGGGGGGAAAGGTCCGGTACCCCCAATCGTCCTTGAGGGTGTTCGCCTTCGGGCCATCGCCCTGGCCCGCCAACCCGTGGCACTTGACGCAGCCCGCGTCCTGGAACAGTTTCTTCCCGTCGGAGAAGAACTTCCCTAAGGAGCGGAGTTCCGGCATCTGGGGGGTCTCCGCAGAAACGCCGGCGGGGGCGGGCGCAGCCTCGTGAAATTCCGGAGATAGCGTCTTCACGAAGGCCACCAGATCCCGCCGTGTTGCCTCGCTCAGATTCGCCCAACTCGGCATTGCTGTGCCGGGAATGCCCCGGCTGATCGTCTGGAATAGATCCTGGTCTGTGGGAAGCGTCAGGGTCGATCGGATCTTGAACAAGCCGGTGGTCAGGTTGCGCGGCTTCGGAAACATGCCGAACGCAACCCGGCCATCGCCTTTTCCACTCATCCCGTGACACTCGACGCAGAGCTGGTGGTACGCTGCCTTGCCTGCATTCGGATCCCCTTCCTGGGCGCTGACACTACGCGAGCCTATCAGCATAAGCACGATAAGGCACACGGCTGCGACACGTACAACCCTTGGTGCATTCATCACTCCCTCCCGCGAAAAAAGCTCATGGCCACACCCTTGACCTCCTGTGCAGCCTACTCTTCAACCTCAGAACGCGACCTGGAATCCGGTCATCACCGCGTCCTCAACGGTCTTGGCGAGCTGATTGGCCGGCAGGACGTCCTCAGTACCGGTACTATTGCTACTGGTACCCGGCCTCAAGCGCTTTTCACCGTGGCGATACTCGGCGGTCACCTTAAGATTCTGGTAGACGTAATACTGCATCCCGACGACAGTATCCCAGAGCCTCGGGTGGACTGGCCCGACGATTCCAGTGGCTGTATTCCCGAAGCGGTCGGTGATCGTCACGCCGCTGTCGTTGTACCGATCGGCGTTGATCCAGTCGTAGCGGATGTAACCGATTATGGGCCATGCGCCATCACCGAGCGGCTTGGCCTCCGCCTGTACGAACCCTCCCCACCAGGTCGCCGCCTTCCCAAAGCCGGTGAGGTTGTTGTCCCGGCCGAAAAGGACCTGCGAGAACAGCTTGATATAGATCGGGTCACTCAGCGTCAGGCTGATGTCCGGCCCAACCCGCCACAGCCGATTTCCATAATGGACTCCATTAGCACCTGTTGTTGGGTCCCCAGTGCCTGGAATTGTGGTCCGACTATCCAAGGTATTGCCGCTGTAATAGCCGAAGCCTCCCAGCCTCAGACTGAGATGTTCCATCGGCGGGTAGGTGACTGCCAGGCGGACAAAAGTGTCCTTGGTCTTGTTGTTGTCGGGGTTGACATTGCTTCCGTTGACCAGCCCGACGTTGTAATCGACGTACAGACCGGCGATCTTATGGATCGCTGGGGTGACCCGCCCAAAGACTTGAAGGCCAATCTGAGAGTCGCCGAGGCCGAACTCTCTCTCTTCCAGCGCGCCCGGATCGACCGTCCCGACCTGGCGAAACTTCTCAAACGGTTGGGCGGTGAAGATGTCCAACGCGTGCGCCTCGTAGACCATGTAAGGAAAGAACGTAAGACGGTTAGAGTCTGGAGAAAAGGCCAACGGCAACGGATAGTTGCCGCCCTTCACATTCAGGAGGTCTTTGACAAAGATATCGAACACTCCAAGGTAGGCCAAGTCTGGGACAGCGGGTCCGCCCAAATCGGAATTGAGCCCCTTCGTTCTGATGTCGCTTTTGAAGAACTCGCGGCGATCCGTCCCCGCTATCGGAAAGGAGACGAAGGCCGACAGGTGGGGTCCCATCGGCGCGCCGATGTGAATATCCATTCCGTTCACATCGAAGCTGGTGTCATTCTTCCGGAACTCGGGGTCTGTGCTGGCATTCTTGCTCCCGTCCCCATGGTGGTTGGTGATCCCCCTATAGTTGTGCCCGAACGAGACGGAGACGGAGGCGGGGAACACCGGGGGCAGTTCCAGACGCTCTCCGATCTTCAACCCGGGAGTGATTGGAACGACCTCTCCCCTCGAAAATCGCCGGTAGCCCGACAGCCGGAACTCTTCCCCTTGGTCGTTCAGCGCCGGGTACGCGCTGTGACACGTACTGCACTGGAGGCCATACATCCGGGCAAACGCCGGGATGGCCCAGCTCTTGGTCGGAAAGATCAGCACCATACTGCTAACTATTAGCGCGAGGCCACAGGCCCATCCCCACGCCCTCCATCTCGAACAACGCGGTTTCACGCCTCTCCTCCTTGTCAGACGGTTCATACTTGCCGACACTCGGCTGTCACCGTTGTAGTTCCGGGCGATTCACGCGAGGAACCAGGAGGAGACCTGCCCCAACAACAGGTCCGCTTCGCCGGTCGACTGTACGCGCAACTCCCCTTCCTTTCCGGAAGGAGATCGACCGGACGACGCTGTCCCAATTTGAAGCGATTTACACTGGACTGTAGTGGTGGACGTGCTAAAATGCCCGCGAAACCACTAGCCGCGTAAGCGCTCAACATCTCCTCCTGCAGGGTGGGATGTGGTGGTTTCAAGGGCCGAAGCGGTGTCAGCCGCTTCGGCCCACTTTTTTCGTTACGCTTCTATTGACATCAGAGCCTCATCAATATCTTTAGCGAACCGAACCAACCTCGCTTTTTCCAATTCCTTACCTTTCAGGATATTACCGACCGGACGGTGAACATCAGCGCTTGGGGTCCAGGGTGAGCTGCTGCCAGACGGTGACCGCCTTCTGGCCGTTTCTGTCGCCCTGGCCGCCATCCCAGACGGCAAACGCGACCGGGATAGTGGCGCCGACCTTAAACTGGGTGTCCCGCTCGTTGTCGGTTCGGAGTGCCCGGACCATGACGACTCGCCACTTGCCATCGGCCCAGATACCGTGGCCCTTCACGGTCTGGTACTCGGAAGGCTGAGACGTCAGTGTACCGAGGCCCGTAGCATTCAGGTTCTCCACGGGCGTCAGACGCGATGGACGGGAGAACAGATTGCCGGCTCCCCATCCGGTCAGATAGGTGGGGTCGTGAGAGGCGGTCGCCACCCGCACCAGGGCTCCACCGGGCTGCGGGCTTTCCTTTAAGAATTGGTAGAGATCATAGGCCATGTTCGGGTAGGAATCCTGCATATCGCGGTAGCGGGCCAGGTCGGCCTCCCAATCGGCCTTCCAGTGCCAGGTGTTGACCGGACCATTGTGCTCCCCCATGGCGTAGTGCGGCTCGCCCGCCAGCATCGGAAACTGAACGGCTGCGGCATCGCGGAAATCTTGAGCACGAAGCATCTCGTGATTGCCGACCGGATCGTCCCATTCCAGCAAGATGCCGATCTCCTGCCCGTTATGGTATGACGCCACGCGGACCGGCCCGGCCTCGTTCGGTCGCAGCCAGAGCGTCCGCGTCCGGATTACGACCGGTTTCGCCTTCCGCCACAGGGCGGCCGAAGGGTCGGCCGGCACGCTGCCCGTTACCACGTGGGAGCGGATGGTCGTCACCTCTTGCGCGATAGGCGCGGGGGCCGATTTGCCCGCGAGCGACAGCGTGTAGTAGGCGAGACCCCACCGCTCCTCCTCGCTGAGCGACTCGGCGTACGAGGGCATCGGGGTCCCGCCGATTCCGGCGGTGAGCGTCATGTAGATGTCCCGGATCGTCGAACCGCGCTTCATCCGCCCAGCGATGGTGAAATCGTACGGAATGATGGGGTAGTCCCAGTCGTCCTTCAGCTTCTTGGCGGACGGGCCGTCGCCCTTGCCGCCCTTGCCGTGGCATTTGAAGCATCCCGCCTCTGTGTATTCGTGCTTCCCGAGGTCCAGAAGTTTTTGGCTTCGTGATGGCGGCGTTGGGACCACGATCGGCGGACCGGCCTGCTCTTCGGTGAACCGCGACGCAAAGCCCTTGATGAAGGCCACCACATCCCGCCGTTCGGCCTCGTTGAGGCTCGCCCACGAGGGCATGGCGGTTCCCGAGATGCCGTGCGTGATCGTTCCGAACAGGTCATCATCCGTAGGCAGCGTCGTCGTGGAGCGGATCTTGAACACCCCTGTAGTGAAGTTGCGTGGCTTGGGGAACAGGACGAACTCCGCCTCACCATCTCCCTTCCCTTCTGGGCCGTGACAGACGGCACATTTCTTCTCGTACAGCGCCTTGCCGTTGACAACGTCCCCCTTGACGGGCTGCTGCGCGGCGGCTGCCTCACGTGGAGTCAATCCGGGAGCGCCTACGCTGACCGCGAGGGCAACAACGGCTGCAACGACCATCCACCGTGCTGGTATTGGTTTCATCGCTCTCCTCCCTTCGTGCTTGCTGATCATATTGCCACCCCCTGCCGGTCCGGCCCGCAAGAAAAGTTGCATCCTTCCGGCAGCGACTCTATCGCCTGAAGCGTGACTGCTGCACGCCAACTGCAAGCTTTCTGAAAAACCGAGTGTGGCCAAGAACCGCGAGTGAAGCTTTTGGAGGGCAGCTTCGCGGGCATCGGGACGGCGATGGTAGAGGCAGTCCGCAACAGCACGGTACTGCCGGAAGGGGGGGTCGCCAATCTCTGCGCGGCGAGTAATCTCATCAAGAACCACCATCTCGGTCGGGAGCAAATCGTTGTAAATTTTCACTACTCACCCGGTCAGTGCGACTCAAGAGCTTCCAGAGCGTCGTCACCACGCAAGAAATGGGCGCGTGGATCAAATATCGTTTTGCAATTTACAATACAGTACTAAGTGTGTCAATGATCATGATGTTCTATCTTTATGATATATTGTGTCCATACTTTAATACCATATATAACGAATTGTACTCTATCCTCCACTAACGTTTAATAAGTATATTTATCTAAAGGCAATTCTATATGATTTTATATGACTCCAGTACCTACAACAGATTGCGGTCACGCATTCGCCTTTGCCCCCACCCGGAGTCGTGCGTGGCTGCACAAGGGATACGTACACGGCTTATTGCACAAGTCGGTAGACGCGTTTGCCCCGCGAGCGGGAGGCGCGCCGGTTGAAGCGAAATGTAAACTCATCCAGGTAGGCGTCCAGATGCTCTCGCGACACCGCGCCCTGGTGAATGCCCGGCAGCCACCGGTGTCAACAGGGCAGCCACTCGATGCACGCGGGGCAGCAGGCGGCGGTCTGCCCGCTGCCGCTCACGACGCGGGGGCGGTCCGTGGATTACCGATGGGAATCTGTTGGGCCTCTGGTTTGGTTGGATCTTTGAAGAAGGCGAGACCGAATCGAAGGGCAGAACGTACGATCAGGACCAGGAAGTTGGCGGCGAGAGTTCGCCGGGTTTCGTTAAGGAGAAGGTGCAATAGTCAACCCCAACTCCGTCGGATTATCTCTCGTTCACCATGGTGTATTCTGGTTCAATACAGGTCAATTACATCTATGAACGCACATCGTGACTAAGTCACCTCTAGCGTGGGCTAACCACATTCCAGCCTCCCCCATTTGTCTATTAGAACTGAATCTGTACCTCGGCAATCCCCTCGTGAACCAGCTCGCCGTGCGTACTATTGCTCACGCCGATAGTATTCCGGCCCGGCCGGACATCGGTGAGGAGGTAGTTAGCCCGCAGCCGGACGTTGGGATTAACATACCAGTTCAGGCCGAGAGTACCGGACCGCATCTCCATCGGCCGCTCCTTGGGGGCCGAGGCAGGCGCAGTAAACTCACCGCGGCGGTCATCGACCCGCAGCTGCTCGTAGCGGCCGATGGCCAGCAGGCCACTACGCTTAGTGCCGAAGATCCAGTAGCCGATCGACCCGTAGCCACCCTGCATGATGAGGTTATCGAGATTGGCACCGCCAACGCCCAATGCGTCACGCTCCTGGGAGGCGTAGGCATACTCGCCCTTGATGATAAACGGATAGAAGTCGAACACGAAGTCACCGCCGCCAGTGACGCGGTTACCATTGATCAGGAAGCCGTTCTGACTCGTGCCGAAGCCATCGCCGCCCAATCTCCAGTCGGTCGCCTGGAGCGGATTGAAGCGGTGAAACGACGTGCCAGCGACTGGGGCCGTCACACCGTTCACATCGGTTGCACCCTTCCCATTCACAATCCTGAAGACACGGTGATCGGCATTCAGACCGATGGTGAGATTCCCAAAGGGTATAGGAGGCGAAAAGGCAAACCGACCCGTGAACTCCTTGTCGCCATCATTATCGATGCCCCCAGGACACTGATCGACCCGGCCGCAGCCGTTAAAGATCCCTACCCCGTAGTAGACAGGCATGTTCATGATGGAGAGGTTGAGATTGCCCGAGACCATGGCGCCAAACTGCAGGTCCGGGGCCAGCGTTCTGGAGATGATCGCCCGCTCGGCGAAGTCCAAGTCCCGCGAGACGGTGAGCATCTCGATACTGAACATATCCCTGAACTGCCCCAACTTGACCTTGGCCCAACGGGCATACGTGTAGCCAACCCAGCCCGTTTCAAGTCGCGCGCCGCCTATCCTGCCGCCTGGAGGATCGGACATCCCACCGAAGGAGAGCTCCGGCTCGATGTGGAAGTTAAAGTTGTTGAAGAGTTGACCGCTCACGATGATCCTAGTGCGGCGCTCCTTGAAGGTGCTCGGTTGGTGCCGAGCCATCCCTGCTGCCGTGTCTGCAAGGGGGAACTTATCTTCCTTGCGCGACCCTTCAATGTGAACCCTGGTCTGGAGGTACCCGCCCAGGTTCAGTCGGAACTGGCCATCGGCTGATTTCAGGTAGAACCCTTGCCCGGGCTCATACCCCGTGAGCAGTGACGATGTCACAGCCTCGGCGACCTGCTTCTCTGCCTCCATCAGGTGCCTGTTCGTCTCCGCCTGTTGCGCCGACCGCGCCTGTCGCAGCCGTTGCATCTCCTGCTGCAACCGCTGGAGTGATTCCTGTTGCACTTCGAAGGCCTGCTCCAGATCTGTAAGCTTGTCGGCCCACGCCCCTACCGGGGCGAGCAGCAAGGCGCTGCCTAAGACGCACCACAAACCCACTACTCTCTTTGAACCACGATCCTCCTCTCTCTGCATCGTTAGGTTAACCACTGTTCTTCTTTGCTACAACCTTTGCGACGATCCTCTCCAAGATCGCCCATTCCGTAGGATTGGGCGAGCCGATCATCTGCTTCATGGTCAATTGGATATGATCCATCCTATACAACATGCCGCCGGCAGCAAGCCCGTCCCGCACCATCAAGGCGCGGACAGCGACCTGTGGTCTCGCGCGTTCCGGCCACGAGGCAGTGGCACACCTCGGGGAACGAGCAGGCTATCGCCATGCGGCATCGCTATCTTACGGTGATCGCGGATCTGGACCAGAGCCGGGTCCTCTATCTCGCAGAGGATCGGAAGCAGGAGAGCCTGGACGGATTCTGGGAAATGCCGGCGCCCGCCCAGTGGGAGGGACTACAAGCCATCGCCATATGGACACGTGGGGGTCGTCAATCTAATCAATGCTGACGCATCTGGACGACGTTCCCGCCAAGATCGTCTTCGACAAGTTGCATGTCGCCAAACACCTCCACGACGCGGTGTACTACGCGTGGAAAGCCGAACACCGGATCCTCAAGCAAGCTGACGACCATCGGCTCACCGGAACGAAATATCTCCGGATCATGCCGCCTCCCGGAACATGACCGACGCGCAATGGGCAACCGGTCGGCGCTCCAGCACCGCCTCGTTAATACTGGCCCGGAGGCTATCAACACCACTATCTAGAGGGTCAAGTTGTGGAGAACCGGATCTTTACCCACACTAAACCCAAAAAAGCCAATAAAATTCAGGGCCAATTTCGCCTGCTATTGGCCCTTTCTTTCGATAACAATGACATTGAGACCAACCAATTGATGTCGTGTTATTCCTTTTGCGGATCATTCGAACTGAGCAAACGCGTGAATGCCGCAATTACAGCCGGCTGGGGCTGATGGATAGGTGGAAAGGATTGATATTGTTCCCAGCCGCCGCCTAATGCCTTGTAAAGTCTAATAAATTCTTCAGCGACGTTCTGTTGCGCAGACACATACTGCGCTTCAAGCTCGTACTCCTGCCGCTCGGAGTCGACGACATTAAGGGCATCGGTTAGACCACGGTCGTAACGTTGCGTTGCAAGACTGACGGCTCGCTGGCTTGCCGCCAAGGCTTTTTCAAGGCTGGCAAGTCTCTTTATCTGTGCTTTGTAAGCAGCAATGGAGGTATCGACCTCGCGCACGGCATTAAGTAGTGTTCGTTTGTATTGAGCCAACTTTTCCTTTGTGCGGAGATCGGCCTTATCGACCAAAGCATCAAGCGTTCCAAAGTCCAGCAGCGACCAGCTTACCGAAGGGCCGACCGACCATATAAATCCTGCATCTAGATCCTTCCCAAGACCTTTGCCCTGAATGCCCACGCCGCCTAGTAGCGACACGTGGGGGAACAAATCCGCTTCCGCTTCGCCAATGCGGGCTGTCGCTGCCGCTACCTCGCGCTCGGCCTCCTGAATATCGGGGCGGCGGCGCAAAAGGGAGATCGGCAATCCGGTTTCAATTTTATCGGGCGAGAATGGAACCATACCCGGCTTTTCCAACTCGTTCGCCATATCTTCAGGAAACACTCCTAAAAGGACGGCGATCACATATTGTGCCGCGTGGATTTGTGCAACCAATGGGGCCTTTTCCGCTTCGAACGAGGCCAGTTGCCTTTCCGCCAACCTCGCATCAAGTTCGTTGGTAATGCCGTAGTTGTAACGTTCTTGCGTTAGCTTAGAATAAGCTTCGGCGCTCGTGATAATTTTCTGCACGACAGCAAGTCGCATTTGCCCAACACGCATGTCCGTATAGGCACGGGCAACATCAGCAATCACCGAGATCAGCACGTTATTACGGGCGGCGATCGCAGCCTGTGTATCATATTCTGCCGCCTCTATTGCGCGCCGGTATTTGCCGAACAAATCAAGCTCCCATATGGAATCGAAGCCTGCGATATGCGTGACATGATTTAAATGCCCCGTATTTTCGGCGGCAACCAATGGGCCGGACACGCGGCCACGCGCTAGATTGCTGCCGGTACCGGCCGCACCGCCAAGGCTGGCTCCGATTTCCGGCAACGCGCCACCCAAAACCACAACTTCCTGTGTTCGTGCTTCCTGCACCCGATCAAGCGCAATTTCAAGATCGAGGTTACTTGCGATGGCCCGATCGATCAGCGAGTCGAGTTCGGGGTCGTTAAGCGACTTCCACCAAATGGTAGTATCGATGACTGGCTGTTCGGTCTTGGCTTCTTTTGCGTTCAGGCTGTCTGACGATGCCCCAATAAAGGTATCCGGCATCCTTGTGTCAATGGGGTGATAGTCAGGGCCAACGGCGCAGCCGGCAAGCCAGCAGCAAAAAACCGCCCCGGATAAACGGAATATATTACGTTTGTTTTTGTACATGGGCACTGTCGCTGGAAGCATCCTGCGCATTGACCGTTTCGCCTTGTGTGATCTGATTGCTAATATTGAGGCCAACCCTGTCTCCAATCGCGATGCCGGAGCTGATCTCGACCATGCTGCCGCTATCACGGGCAATAGTTACTTTACGGAAATCCACCTTGCCGTCCTTGCCAATGACCACGATCTGCGGCCCATCGGAATGGAATACCAAAGCTGCCGCTGGAACCTGAAGCAGACCTTCGCTCGGCACCTCGAACGCCACATTGACATACATTCCCGATACCAGCGCGTGATCGGGATTGGGAATATCCACCTCTACTCGCAAGGTGCGGGTTTGTTCGTTGATCGCTTCCGCCGTCCGAGCCACTTTACCTTTAAATGTGCGATCCCGAATATTGCTGGCCGTTATGCGCACAGAAAGACCGACCTTAATGCCCGGAGCTGCGCTTTGCGGTACATCGACAAAAACCCGCGTCGGATTATCTTGCACGATGCGGTAAAGCAGCGTCGTACTGGCTGTACTGCCGGCAGTGACCAAATTGCCGATATCGATACGGCGCTCGGTTATCGTGCCATCATAAGGAGCCGTAACATGCTTAAACTGGGTCAGTGCCGTATAGCGCTCAACATCAGCCTGATCGAGGCTTACTTGCGCTTGCGCTTCGTTCAATTGACCGATGGCGCTTTCATAACCAGCTTTCTTGGCGTCGCGTTCCTGCTCCGATACAACGCCCTGTGGCGAATTCTTCCACCGTTCGTATGTTGTCTTGGCGAAATCAGCGTCGGCTTGCCGAGCCACAACTAAAGCCTGCGCCGCCTTAAGCTTGGCCCGTGATGCCGCAAGCTGAGCGTCAAGGTCGGGCGTGTCGATAGTCGCCAGCACTTGGCCTTTCCGCACATGGTCGCCGATGTTAGCGCTCCAGCTGCCGACATAACCATTGACGCGAGCATAGATGACGCTTTCGTACCATGCCGCAGTTTCACCCGGTAGCGTTAAGGGATCGGAGGATAGGTCGTTCCGCACTGTGATGACATCGACCACCGGCAGAGCTGAGGCAGAGGTCTTTGTCGCTTCGGCTATATCAGCTTCACGACCAGATTTAATGTGATGCGCGACCAGGAAACCAAGAACGAGAATAAGGGCCGCAGATGCGGCGCCAACTTTCAACTTACGGCCTATCGCAGACAAGGCTTTCGTTCTGGCTTGGTGATGCTCCGGCACCGGCGAGGTAGTTCTAGGTAGCTGCATGAGGATTACTCCTTAGACCATGGACCCGAGTGCGACCAAGCAGCCGGTACATGGTGGGAACGAAAACAAGAGTGGCGAACGTTGCGAACAACAGGCCGCCGATTACGGCGCGGGCCAAGGGCGCGTTCTGCTCACCCCCTTCGCCAATGCCAAATGCCATCGGAATCATGCCCAAAATCATCGCGCCTGCCGTCATCAACACGGGGCGCAAGCGAGTAAACCCAGCTATTTCAGCAGCAACCCACGCGCTATCTCCAGCCCTCATCCGCTGATTGGCAAAAGTCACAACGAGAATGCTGTTAGCTGTTGTCAAACCAATGCACATCAGTGTACCCATCAGCGCCGGAACGCTGAGGGGGGTTTGTGTCAGGTAAAGCATCCACATTACACCGCCAAGTGCGAATGGCACTGCTGCCAGCACGATCAACGGGTCGATCCAGCTCTGAAAATTGATAACGAGGAACAGGTAAACCAGCACAACGGCCATTGCTATGCCCTCAAATAAACCCGAATAGCTTTCGCGCATGGTTTCAACCTGGCCGCTTAATGTAAGGGTGAGCGCCTTGGATGCATCCGGTTGGTTGGCGGCAATGACCTTGTCTATATCTTGAGCAACGGAATTGAGATCGCGCCCCTGTACATCGGCATGAACATCAAACACTGGGCGGATATTATATTGTGACATCACCATAGGCACAGTAGCACGCTCGAATTTGGCGACATTCATGAGAAGCTGGCTTCGTTGTCCGTTGCCGGATACAGCGACGGGCATGGTCCCTATATCCTGCGTCGAATTGATGCGATAGGTCGGCATCTGCACTACCAGCGGATAACTGACGCTGTTTCGAGGGTTGATCCAGAAATTAGGCATTGTCTGGGCGCTGGAATTAGTCGTTACCAGAACATTGCTGGCGGTATGTTGCTGATCGAGGCCGAACTCGGTCGCCAACGTGCGGTCAATATTGATACCTAGCGCGGGCGCATACGGCACCTGATAAACATGAGAATCCACAACTCCCGGAATTGCTTGAAGGTCGTGAACAAGTTTAGTTGCAAGTTCATAAGCTTCGGAGCTACGTGGGCCGGATATGCGAATGTCAATGGGAGCAGGCTGCCCGAAATTAAGTACTTGATCAACAATGTCGGCCGGCTGAAAGAAGAATTGCATACCGGCAAACCGCTTCGGCAACTCGCGGCGCAATGTAGCCATAAGGTCTGCGGTCGGCGTATGATCTTTGGCCAAGGATATGAGAATTTCACCATCCATCGGCCCGACTGTCGCGGAATCGCTGAGCGCGATATTAATGCCACTGTAAGGCAGCCCAATGTTGTCGAGCATGGTATCTATCTGTTGCGGCCCTACAAGCTGGCGAACAGCGGTTTCGACTTCCGCAAAATCTTTCTGCGTTTCTTCCATCCGCGGTCCCGGAGGTGCGCGAACGTGAAGCCGCATTTGACCCGCATCAACTTGCGGGAAAAAGTCACGCCCCAATTGCGGAAACAGCAGAAGCGAAACTGCCATAAGGACGATGAAAAACAGGACGGTGATTTTCGGCTCTAACAATACCCACAACAAGGAGTGCCGGTATATTTTTCGAAAAGATTCAAACCCATGCTCGAATGTTCTATGAAGGACACTGAAAGGATTGCGCTTCGCGCTCGGTGGAGTCGAAAGCCAGTCCGATTTATTGTGTACGTCGACCGCCGAGCGCATGAGATATTTAAATAATACCGGCACTAACGTAAAAGAAAGCGCAAGGCTGGCGATTAATGACACGCATACGGAAAGAGACAGCGGCGAGAACAAATATTTGGCGGTGCCTTGCAGCAGAAAAATCGGCACAAACACGATACAGATACAAACAGTTGACAGTAGTGTCGGGACGCCAACCTCGCCAGCGCCGTTAATGATCGCCCATTCCAAAGGCTCCTGGGCGCGGAGATGACGCTCGATATTTTCAATAACGACCGTGCCATTATCAACTAAAATACCGACCGCAAGTGCAAAGCCGCCCAATGTCATCGTGTTCAGGGTTTGCCCATCGACATACATGAAGAGCACGGCGGCGACGATAGAAAGCGGGATGGACGCCAGAATGATAAGCGTCAACCGCCAGTTACCAAGAAACAACAAAATCATCAATGCGGTCAGGCCTGCCGCCATTGCGCCGCCCATGAGGACACTGTTGAGAGCGGCCTTGACGAACAAGGACTGGTCAAAAATTGCCTTAATGGAAACGCCAGCCGGCAACATTTTTTTAATATCCGGCAGTGCCTCGCGTACCCCGTCGATAACGGCTAAGGTTGAAACGCCGCCTGTTTTACGAATGGTCATCAGCGTACCCGGCATTCCGTTTACCGATACCGAATTCGTTTGCACCTGAAAGCCGTCATGCACATGCGCGACATCGCGCATGAATACTGTCTTGCCGTTAATTTCCGTGATGGGGAAAGCATTAATCGCCTCGATCACATCGGGGCTGTTGTTCATGGCAAGAGTGTAGTCCTTGGTCCCAATCTTCACATCACCCGCTGGAAAAATGACGTTCTGATGCTGTAAAGCCTGACCAATGTCTGACGGGCTTAGCCCGCGCGCTTCCAGTGCTTGCTGATCGATATCGGCCATAATGACGCGAGGCTTGCCGCCATAGGGGTAAGGAACCTCCGCGCCATGCACCACCGCAAGGTCAGGCCTGATGATGTTCTGGCCCAAATCGTTCAATTTAGTATCGGGCAGTGAATGGCTCGACAGGCTCAACTGAATAATCGGCACGTCGGTCGCGCCGTAACGAATGACCAAAGGAGGGGTAATGTTGGGCGGCATATATTTGAGAACAACCAATGCACTGCTTGCCAGTTGCGAGACAGCACGGGTTACATCGGCCCCTTCATGTAGATAGACCTTTTCGACGCCAACACCGTTATAGCTGGTGGCTTCGATATGCGAAATATCATCGACCAGCGACGCCATCTGCCGCTCGTGAATAGTGAGAATACGATTCTGAATGTCCCTAGCATTCATACCGTTATAGGTCCAGACCACACTGACGACCGGGATATCGATTTCAGGGAAGATATCAATGGGCATGCGCAAACCAGCCCCGACACCTAAAAGGCATATGAGGATAAGCGTGGCAATAACCGTGTAAGGCCGCTTCAAAACATAGCTGACTACTGCCATGTAATCTCCTATTTAAGATATTCTTTGGCTATGCCACGACATGGGGCTTTTCATGATGGAGTACAACTAATGTAATTATCTGCAAATAGGGAGACTGAGTCAATCTCAAAATTATTCATTGAGCTTCGCGAGTCCCTCCGCCATCCGGCTCCGCGCCGAGTTGTGAGTGCAGATGAACCGGACTTGAACCGGCTGAGCCATCTTATGTGAACTCCTGATCAGGTCGGGCGACCGGGAGTGTAAAGCGGACGGTGGTCCCCTTATTCAGTTCGCTTTCAATGGTCAGCTCACCACCATGCGCCTTGACCAGGTGCTTCACGATGGCCAGTCCGAGTCCGGTCCCGCCCAGCTCCCTGGAGCGCGCCCTGTCTACTCGATAAAATCGTTCGGTGATCCGTGGCAAGTCCTGTGACGGTATTCCGACGCCGGTATCTTGCACTGCAACCTCCACGCAATCGGTGTGTGAGACGATCTCAGATCCGCTCTGTACCTCGCAGCACTCCGAACCTCGTAGTTCTCGGGCGGTGACTGTTACTCGCCCGCCCTTTGGTGTGAACTTGAGGCCGTTGTCCAGGAGGTTGATCAGGATCTGCATCAGACGATCGCGGTCGGCCAGCACAAACGGCAGGTTGTTTGGTAAAACCACCCGCATGTCGATTCCCTGCTTGGTTGCCCGTGGTCCGTAGATGGCCATACCATTCTCGACCACCTCCGCGAGGCTCGTCGGGCGCCGGTGGAGCGTGGCCTTTTCTAACTCCAGGTTAGAGAGGTCCAGCAGATCGTCCAGAAGCCGACCCAAACGCTCGGTGTGCTTATGGATCACCTCGAGGAACGGACGGGCATGTTTCTGATCCTCAAAACCCCCTTCCAGAAGGGTCTCCAGATACCCTCTAATCGAGGTCAGGGGAGTCCTCAACTCATGGGAGACATTGGACACGAACTCGGTGCGCACCATCTCCAGGCGCCGCAGTTCAGTCACATCATGCAGTACCAGCATAGCGCCTGCTGTCTGCGCCCGGCTCTTCAGGGGGGAGGCATGTACTTGAAGAACGCGCTGCACCGGGGTAAAGATCCGAAGCTCCTGCCGGGCAAATGTCCCCTCTTTAAGCGTTTGATCCAGGAGATCGAGCATCTCCTTGTTGCGGATCACTTCAAGAAACGGCTTACCGACGCCCGCGTGTGACGAAGCGTTGAGGAGTCGGCAAGCGCTGGCGTTGATGAGCAGGATCCGATTTGCTCCATCAACCGCCAGCACGCCTTCCACCATGCTTTCCAGGATAGCCGCCCCCTTGGCACGTTCTCCTTCCAGTTCGGCCAGCCGATCCTCCAGCCGTTGGGCCATCAGATTCAGCGTAGACCCTAACTGGCCGATTTCGTCGGTCGAAGCCGTAGAGATCCTCCGGGAGAAGTCGCCTTCAGCCATGCGGCGGGCCACGGCCGTCATCTCTACAATAGGCCGTGTCACCTGACGGGCGATAACGAAGCCCAAGACCACTGCTGCCGTCAGGGTAATCAGACCCCCAGTGAGAAGATTCAGCCAACTCACCTTCGGTTGATCAATCGAGACGAGGAGATTCATCCCGACCATGAAAACGATGACCAGCACCAAGAGGAGATACGTGGCGATCAGCCTGCGCTCGAATCTACCTGTCATGAAGGCCGTCCTCTTCGACACAGGTATTATGACTGTTGGTCGAACCGATACCCGACGCTTTTGACGGTGATGATCCGCTTGGCCTCCGGTCCCAACTTCTCCCGGAGGCGCCGGACGTGGACATCGACGGTGCGGGATTCGATCTCGGAGGCTCGCTCGTACCCCCACACTCGATCCAGAAGGTAGTCGCGGGTCAGTGCCCGGCCCTTAGCCAAAACAAGGGCTTTCAGAAGGTCGAACTCCTTTGGCGTCAGCTCGACGACCTGCTTACGGATAGCGACGGTATACCGGCCGAGATCGATTTCCATGCTGCCGGCCTTCACAACCTCTTCCCGCTGAAGCTCCTCACTCCTGCGAATCAGGGCCTTGACCCTCGCCACCAGCTCCCGCGGTCCAAACGGCTTGGTGAGATAGTCGTCGCCGCCCAGTTCAAGACCTAGAACCTTGTCGGTCTCCTCCGCTTTGGCGGTCAGCATCAGGATCGGGAGCCGGGCCGTGTCGGGTTCTTTGCGGAGCCGTCGACAGAGATCCAATCCGCTCAGGTGTGGCAACATCAGATCCAGAACCAGTAGGCTCGGTCGCTCACGCTTGACCAGCTCCAAGGCCTGGAGGCCGTCATGCGCCTGGAGGACATGGAATCCCTCTCTCTCCAGGTGATACGCAACCAGAGCGGTGATGTCTTGCTCATCGTCCACGACGAGGATCTTCATGATTGCGTCTCCTGCTGATCAGGCCAGGTTACTCTGCTGACTTCCCGGTCTCCGCCAAGATGATAGCCTCGTTTACGGGAAGGCTGCAAGCGCTTTTCCTCGGCGGAACGGCTCGCTGATTGCGCTTGACCCGATGGGTGAACCGTGGTAAAAACGCCGCTATGTTTGAACGTGCATATCGAGGCTGATCGATGCAGCTCGAGGTAAAGTCAAAGACTTGGCTGGAGTCGGGTGGCAAGTTCATCATGGGGGAGCACGGCATCGCGCTCCTCGACGCGATCGACGAGCTAGGGTCGATCCAGCGGGCGGCGAGACAGCTCGGGTGGTCCTATCGGCACGCCTGGGGATATCTGAAGAATATGGAACGGAACGCCGGAGTGCCTATCTTGCGCGCCAGTCATGGAGGGACGTCTGGCGGGGGGACGCGGCTTACGCCGCAGGGACGCAAGCTCTTGCGGGACTACAAGCGATTGCAGAAGACGTTGCGGACAACCATACAGCGGAAATCGCGGTTGCTGTTCTCGTACTAAGCCGCAGGCGCAAAAGTGGCAGATATCACTAGGGTGATGTTCAGGGAGAGAGGAGGTGGGGGGAATGGAGATGAGCGCACGGAATCAGTTGGTCGGGGTCATTAAGAAGGTCAAAGTCGGAGCCGTGATCACTGAGGTGGTCATGAAGGTGGGGGATCAGGAACTGGTCGCCGCTATCACGACCGGATCGGCCAAGCGGATGAAACTGAAGGTCGGAGACCAAGTCTTTGCCGTCATCAAAGCCACCGAAGTCATGATCGCCAAGGAGTAGTTGGAGCGTGGAATGCGCTTGCGGGGTGCGACCTGGCGAAAAGCCGTTCTGAGGCACTGTGGTGTTGGGCTGGCCGCGATGGCCTTTCTGCAGGCCAGCCCGGTCGGCACTATCGGGGCCGCAGGCCAGCATGTCATCCTGGCCACTACGACCAGCACGCAGGATTCAGGCCTGCTCGACGTGTTGGTGCCGCTGTTTGAAAAGCGCACCGGCTACGTAGTGAAAACGATTTCTATCGGAACCGGTCAGGCGCTTGCTCTGGGCGGTCGCGGTGAGGCGGACGTCGTCCTGGTTCATGCGCCTGAGACTGAGAAGAAGTATGTCGCTGAGGGGACGCTCATCAACCGTCGGCTGGTGATGCACAACGATTTTGTCGTGATCGGTCCGACCACAGATCCGGCTCAGATCCGCAGCTTGAAGACGGCGAGTGATGCGCTTCGCAGAATAGCCGAGAGAAAGGCGACGTTCGTCTCGCGCGGCGATAATTCCGGGACACATCAGCTTGAGCAACGCCTTTGGCAAGAGGCGGGGCGAGACGCGAACGGCGACTGGTATCTGGAATCAGGTCAGGGGATGGGCCAGACCCTTGCCATCGCGTCGGAGAAGCAGGCCTATACGCTCACCGACCGCGGCACCTATCTGGCCCTAAAAAAACGCCTCGCCCTGGACATCATGGTCGAGCGTGACCCATTGCTCCTGAATATCTACTCGGTTATGGAAGTCAATCCAGCCAAGTTCCCAAAGGTCAATGCCGCGGGCGGCATGGCGTTCGCCGACTTCATGGTCTCGGCCGAGACCCAGGCTGTTATCAAGACGTTTGGTATTGAGAAGTTTGGCCAGCCGTTGTTCTTCCCGGACGCGGGCAAACATGAGAAGGAGATTGGACGTTGATGACCGGTGTCCCCGTACAGAGGACTCCAAGAGGGGGTGCGCTTCAGATGGTGAAGAAACGGTTTACGATAATCACATTGCGAACGCTGACGCAAGGCCAGGCGATGCACGTCGGAAAGGAGTCGAAGGAGTATGTGGAAGAGATCTCAACTGTACGAATGAATCTCAAGGATATCGAAGAGCTGGCGCTGCAGGACGGCGATCGGATTCGATTATCGACGCCGCACGGCTCGACGGTCCTCAAATTTGCGAAGGGCGATGTTCCCCAAGGGATGGTGTTGATTGCGTATGGGCGACTGATCAATCCGATTATCGGTACGGATACTCAAGCGACCGGGATGCCGGACTATAAGGGCATCGAAGTGGAGGTGGAGCGCTATGTCTGAACGTGTGGCGGTACTAGACGCAAAACAGCTAAAAATCTTTACCGACGTTGTCTGCCCCTTTTGCGGGACCGCGTGCGACGACCTGGAAATTCATGTCGAAGAAGGCGGGCGGATCAAGACGGTCAAGAATGCCTGTGCCTTGGGAAAGGCCACCTATATGCACTATCACGAGGACCTGGCGACACCGAGGATTCACGGACAACCCGCGACCCTCGAACAGTGCATTGACGCAGCGGCAGAGATCCTCGCCGCGGCTAAGTATCCCCTGATCTACGGCCTGGACTCGACGGAACTGAGCGCCCAGCGGAAGGCGATCGAACTGGCCGAGTTGATCGGCGCCAATATTGACCATACGTCATCCGTCTGACACGGACCAGGTCTTCAGGGTCTGCAGACAATTGGGCTTCCGACGTGCACAGTAGGAGAGATCAAGAACCGGGCCGACCTTGTCGTGTACTGGGGATCGAATCCGGCCGAGGCGCATCCCCGGCACCCCAGCCGCTATGCCGTAACGGCCAAGGGACTCTTCACCCCAACGGGGAAGAAAGGGCGAACGATCGTGACGATTGATGTGAGGCCGACTGCCTCTTCTCGGATGGCCGATATCGCCTTCCAGATCAGGCCGAACACGGACTACGAGGTCGCGACGTCGCTCACGGCTCTTGTGAACGGTTACGAGTTAAATCGAACCGAAGTGGGCGGCGTACCGGTTGCCGAATGGAAAGTGCTGGCGGATAAACTGAAGAGTTGCAAATTTGGGATTATCTGTTGGGGAATGGGCATTACGATGAGTCGCGGCAAGACGATGAATGCCATCGCCCTCCTGAAGCTAGCCCAGGCGCTGAATCGATTCACCAAGTTTTCCGGTATGCCGATGCGGGGTCATGGCAACGTGGTCGGTATTGCGCAGGTGATGACCTGGCAAACCGGCTACCCCTTTTCCGTCAATTTCAGCCGGGGCTATCCTCGATACAACCCCGGGGAGTTCTCCGTTGCCGACCTAGTAGCCCGGAAAGAGATCGATGCCGCCATGATTATGGCGGCAGATGCGGTCGGCCATCTTCCCGGCAAGACCTCGGAGCATCTTCGGTCGATCCCGCTCATCGCGATTGACCCCAAAGAGAGCGACACGACCAAGGTAGCGACGGTGGTCATCCCGGTGGCGCAGGCCGCGGTGGCGGCCGGCGGTATGTCATATCGGATGGATCATATCCCGCTCAAGATGAAGAAGGTGGTCGACTCGCCCTGGCCGACGGATCGGGAGATCTTGGAGCGGATCATCGCAAAGGTTGTAGCAAAGAAGGACTGTGGTTAACCCAACGACGCAGAGAGGGGAGAATCATGGGGCAAAGAGGATGGTGGATTTGTGGTGTTGTGATGGGTAGCGTCTTGCTGCTCGCCCCGGTTGGGGCGTGGGCCGATAAGCTTACAGATCTCGATGAGCGATATCAGGCTCTCACGCTGCAATATCAGGCGCTCCAGCAACGCTATGAGGCGCTCGAACAGCGATATCAGGAGCGACAGCAATCGCCCCAGTCGCCCGCAGGAAGCTTCAGTCTGGCGCCGGTCGAGGTGGCGACTCCGCCCACCACGGCGGCGGCAGCGACCGAGGCGAGCGCCGGAACGGAGAGAGATAAGGACGGTCATGAGGCTGCGCTCTCGGATTTGACTCTGTTCGATCTGTTCTCGGAGGGTTGGAACCAGGCGTGGGCCCATCGCGAACGGCGTACGCCGGATATGGCCCTACTGCGAGTCACGACGAACTTTCTGGAGCGCGAGTTTCGGGCGGATTACGCGTATACGGACCTGCCGCATAGTCCCAAGATGCGTAATACCCAATCGCTGCGGGGCCTCATCGCTTATGGGCTCAACCGGCGACTGATGATTGAAGCGCTCACCACCTACCAGTGGAACGACATCCGGAATGGCCCGGATCAAAACGGCGGCACCGGGGGCGGGCTGGTTCGGCTCCAACTCGTGGATACCCCCGATAAGTCCTACGCCGCCCAGGTGATCCTGACCGCGCCCAATAAAGGGATCGGCCAGACACAGACGTCCGCCGCGTATACACTGACGGGCTGGCAGGACCTGCAGGCGCTGTTCCCTCTTCTCAACCGGGTCGGCCTTTACTATTCCTTTACGTATGAAAACCTCCAGGGACCGCGTCCGAAGGCGGGGGCGGCGCAGAACAATATCAGCTATGACCTCTCGATCGCCAAGACGTGGACCGAGCGGTCGACGTCGATTGTGGGGAATCTGACCACGTTTCTCGAGGCGTTCACGACCATGCCGCTGGACGGCGCCAGCCGCGGGAAGAGCACGGCGAGCCTGACGCCGGGCATCCGGTTCTGGTTCCTCCCGAAGAACTCGCTCATGCTCGGCGCCGATTTCCCCGTGAGTCACCCCGACCCATTTCGTGAGGTCTATCGGTTCACGTATATTCTCAATTTCTAGCCACCTTCCACAACTCAGCATTCATCAGTGATGAGTTTCGACTTCACTAAACCAAGGAACCACCGTCCGCTTCACGCTCCAGACCGCACCGCTTGATCAGGAACTTGGATAGTATGGATCAACCGATTCGGGTCCTTTTCGTCTGTACGCACAACTCGGCCCGAAGCCAGATGGCCGAAGGACTCCTTCGCGCGCTCGCAGGAGATCGTTTCGACGTAGCCAGCGCCGGGACTGAGGCCACGCGCGTCCACCCTCTTGCGATCCGGGTGATGGACGAGGTCGGGATCGATCTGAGAGGACACACCTCGAAAACTATCGACGCATTCCTTGGTGAGCGATGGGACTATGTGATCACAGTCTGCGACAGCGCCAACGAGCGATGCCCGATGTTCCCAGGAAGAACAACTCGCATCCACTGGAGCTTCGACGATCCCTCTCAGGCCACCGGCACAGATGAAGATCGCCTGAAGTCGTTCCGCCGGGTTCGCGATGCAATCCTCACACGACTCCGCCAATGGCTCACTGATCTACAGACATCCGCCTCGTAACCTGTAGTTCGGCGTGGGGAGTGAGAGCCGCCCGACCATGAGATGGGCTGTGCTACGAGATGGTCTGTTCTTGCGCAGTCAGGCTGAGGAGCTGGATCTCTGATAGGCGCTCCTCGCCGGTCTGATCGTAAAGGCATCGTGATCCTCAACCGCCCCGGCCGCTCGGCGGATGAGTTCGAGATTGCTCTCCAGGGGCATCATGTCACCGACCGCAAGCGTCACCACCATGGCCTCGAAGGCATAGATGAGATGAGCGCGATATCTTTGCCGGAGCGTTGTGGAATCGAGATCCGCGATCTGATGGTCCTCAAGAACCTGTTGATACCGTACGAGCAGGCGCGCTTCGCACGTCCGCCGAATTTCAGGTGTGAGCGCGGTGGCCAAGAAGTACGCGACATCGCCAATCCCCTCACCAATGCGGACGAGTTGCCAGTCGAGGAATCCTGGTTGGGATTGCTGCCAGAAGAGATTGCCGGGATGTACATCGTGATGGACGAGGGTGCGTGGGCCGTCTGCAAGCAAGCGCATCACGTGGCGACGCCGGCGTGCATAGTGCACAGCAGGGCCGTGGAGCGCTATAGGAACGGCGCTTCCAGCGCGCCGTAACCCCCGTTGCATCAACGGCACTGCCAGAGCTGATCCCAACCGATCTTCCCAACGTCGGACAGGACCAGCCAGCCAGCAATACTCGTGATCGAGATTTGCTGTATTCCAAAACTGCGCGTGAAGTCGGGCCAGTTGCTCGACCACCAGGGCCGCTTGGGCGGCCGTCAAAGCATCCCCGGGTTCGCCGGGAACAGCGCCATGTTCTGTCACATCAGCAAGGACCAGCGTCGTGCCCCGTCCGCGCCGGCTCTGCGCCGCTAAAATGGTGGGCTGAAGTACGGGAACAGCCTGCGTCACTTCCTGATAGAAACGCACTTCCGTCTGGAGGAGGCGGGGTAACGCCGTAATGCACCGGGCTCGCCAAGACCGCGACGGCAGTTTCACGAACCAACGACGGGGCAACGTCTCCGGCCCGTTGTGTTCAACCGCGACGCGTACCCGCGTTGTCGTCCCGATATCAGCGGACAGCACATTGACCTCCGATACCGTGGTGTCTGCAGCATGTTGCGCAACGATGCGTTGCGCCCAGGCGACCGTCAGGTCACTCGGTCGGCGAACGAGAATAGCCTGCGTCACGGGCATCGCGGTGCCTCACGTTTCCTACGTATTATGACGGGAGGTAGCGGGAGTTTGCCTCTTCAATGTGAAATGGTGCTGTCAATCCTTGCTGTGACTTCGTCCGACAGGCGCATGGTCAGGGCAATGCGCTTGCGTGCGATATCGACCTCCAACACTTTCGCCGACCAGAGCACTGAATCGGTGGATCTCTGTCCGCAAAGCTACCGTCGTCCCGGACTCGCTCCGTGGCGAGGCTGCGGTGAGTTAGCCCGGAGACAAGGGCTCAACCAGGCCCAACTGTTTGCCCGGCGGGATGGCTTCCTGACCGGGCCAAGTGGCGCTCAGAACTCGCTGGGTCCGGATCAGATCCTCCACCAAATCGCTACAGGCTACTCTGGCAACCCAGGATTGATCTCAAAGACTTCAGGGACGATCCCTACCTACTCGCCGCGCCTATCTGAGGCGCGCGGACTAGCACGTCGTATCGTGGATAGTTCTCGTCTTTTTGCGCCCCAGCGGTTAAGCCGGCCGTCTCCTTGACGGTTGCTGTGACGGACCGCGGCGGTTGGGCGGAGACAAGGCCAATGAAGTAGGTGCTATCGCCTGGATGATTGGCCCCCCCAACGCAGATAGGGGAGTCGAAGTTCAATATGGTCCTGTTACCCCACCCGTGTGAGTGTTCGAGACCTATCCTTCCCGGACCGCCGCTCGTGACGACATAAATCAGATCTCC